>JARGOZ010000051.1:0-3136 GCA_029213025.1 Verrucomicrobiales bacterium | reverse complement strand
CGATACCTTCCTGAGTCCGGAAGGATTCGGTTTCTTCCTTTTGGAAAAAACCGCAGAATCCAGACCGGTTCTGTAACCTTCGCTATTTCAGAAGCTTCACCGAAACAGGGCCCATTTCTTCGGGAAACTTTGTCTCACCCGGGTAGGAGGTAATCTTCGAGCCTGAATCATCCCCAATGCTAATCGACTCGTTTGGCTGATTGGGAAAAGCTCCGCCGGAATTCCCCAGCGCTTCGGTTTTGTCTCCAATGGTGAGGCTCACGTTCCCGGATTTCTCCTGTCTTACCGTCACCGTTACACTGCCGGGCGCCAACTTTTCGGCTGAAGACAAAGTCTTCGCCCCGTCGTGGCGGGAAACGCTCCACTGGATTTGACCATCTTTGATCCACAGAGAATATCCGGTCGAGGCACCGCCCTGAGCGAAAAGAACGCCATCCTTACCGGCATATTCAAACGGCACAGTCAGCTCGATTCCACGTCCGTCGATGAAAGGAGCGTCTTTCCCCGCTACTGCCTGGCCTTTTTTGAATTCAAACTTCAACGTTTTGGCATTAGCCGGAGCACGTTTCTTCCTCCTGATAATTTTCGGCAGGCCACCCATATCGTCAGGAACTTCATAGTATTCTTTCAACCGGGACAGCTCAGTTTTCATCTCCGCGACTTTTTCCGACTGGTTCGGATCGCTATAGATACTGTTCATTTCCTGCGGATCAGCCTTCAGGTCGAACATCTCCCATTCCTCGCCATCGGGAACATCGGTTCCATAGAAACGAATCAATTTGTGCCGACCATCAAATACACCTTCGTGACGCAGCACCGAGTGAACTCCGGGATATTCGTAGTAGTGATAGTAGAGAGATTTCCGCCAGTCATCCGGAGTGTTTCCTTTCAAAAGCGGAACCAGACTTTTGCCCTGCATGTCATCCGGAATCGGTGCGCCTGCTATATCGAGAAATGTTTCTGCAAAATCGATATTCTGCACCAAATCAGCATTTCTCTGCCCCGGCTCGATCACCCCCGGCCAGCGGGCTATCAAAGGCGTCCGGAAGGATTCTTCATACATAAAACGTTTATCAAACCAGCCGTGTTCACCGAGGTAAAAGCCCTGGTCGGAGGAATACATCACGACGGTATTTTCTTCGAGATTGTTGTCTTTCAAGTAAGTCAAAAGGCGACCGATATTTTCATCGACGCCGGCGATACATCCGAGATAGTCCTGCATATAGGCCTGATATTTCCAGCGAACCAGATCTTTGCCTTCCGGCTTGTATTTCTGTAGATACTTTTCCCGTTCCGATCCGGGAATAACTTTCAGGTCACCCTGCATCCGCATGGTGATATCGATCGACATATCCTGCACATGCGAGGCGGTGGCCCGGCCTTCGTAGGTATCGAATAGAGTCTCCGGCTCAGGGAAGGTCTTTTTGCGGTATTCCTCCATGATCCGTTCCGCCGGTAACCAGTTTCGGTGCGGGGCTTTGTAATGGACCATCATCATAAACGGCTTTTCTTCATCAACTCCGGTTTCCAGCCAGTTGAGAGCCCGATCGGTAACGATGTCAGTGGAGTGACCTTCGTATTCGGTCTTGCCTTCCTCGGTAATAAACTGCGGGTTGGTATATCTGCCCTGCCCCGGCAGAACCTCCCAGTAGTCGAAGCCCTGCATCGCTCCATTGAGATGAATTTTACCGATCATCGCAGTCTGATATCCATTTTTCTGAAGGATTTTCTGGAACTGTTGCTGATCGTGATCAAAGGCATCCCCGTTGTGGAATTTGCCATTTTTGTGGCTGTGTTTGCCGGTCAGCAATGTGGCCCGGCTCGGTGCACAGATCGAGTTGCCTACGTAGGCGCGATCAAAAATCATCCCGTCCTTTGCCAGACTGTCGATATTCGGAGTGATGTTGTAGGGTTTCAATCTGCCGCCGTAGGCTCCGATGGCATTCGGCGCGTGGTCATCGGAGAAAATCCAGACGATATTAGGCCGCTTTTCCGGAGCAGACTGGCCCGGGGCAACTGCAAACAGAAACAGTAGTAACAGGGAAAGATATTTTGTCATAGAGCCTTTGCCTAACACACCTAAGCTCTGTCGACAACCGGCGCACCTCGGCAAAATGCCACGGGATTTTCATTGGACTCTTCACTTTGACTTGCTAACGTCGGGGCCATGAAACTAAAGCCCTGGCAGCAGATTCTTATCGCCATGCTTCTCGCGCTCATTGTGGGAAGCATCGTGAATGCAAAAATGGTCGATGACTCCGGGGAGATGACCGGGTTGGGGAGCCGCCTGGTGACGATTTTCGATTATGTCGGAAACATTTTCATGTCTCTCCTGAAAATGATCATCGTTCCGCTGGTGCTCAGTTCGGTGGTGGTCGGAATTGCCCGACTTGGAAGTACCCACGGCTTCGCAAGAATGGGAGGCAAAACCATTCTCTATTATATGCTGACCAGCTTTTTCGCGATTTTGATCGGGCTGTCGATGGTGAACATATTTCAACCCGGATTGAAAGACGGCCAACCCAATGCCGCAATCCGCGAACAAATCTCGGCGAAAGAAGCGGACTATGCCGGAGCCGTTGCCAAAAAAGTCGGGGACGGCGGTGCCGACATGACTGCAGTGAGCGACATTTTCCTGCGTATGATTCCCGAAAATATCGTCGAAACTTTCGGTTCAAACGGGAAGATGCTTTCCCTCATTTTCGTCAGTATCCTCACCGGGATCGGGCTGATTTTCATCAGTGACAAGGGCAGAGGTTCACTACTCGGATTTTTCGAGGGTCTCAATGAGCTTTCCCTTTTGGTGACGAACTGGATCATGCTCCTCGCACCGATCGGTGTGTTTGCTCTCGTAGCGGAAACGGTGTCTCAGGCGGGACTTCCCATCGTTTTGATTCTGTCGAAATATTTCTTCGTTGTTATTGTCGCTTTGCTGATCCACCTCTTTATCGTCATGCCGATGATTTTGATTGTCCTCGGTAAAGTGAGCCCGCGAAAACAATTCTACGCGATGCGAAACGCTCTACTCACCGCATTTTCGACCTCTTCCAGCTCGGCGACACTGCCGGTTACCATGCGGGCTGTTCAGGAAAATGCCGGGGTTTCGAACCGGGTGTCCAGCTTTGTTCTACCTCTC
>JARGOZ010000311.1 GCA_029213025.1 Verrucomicrobiales bacterium | reverse complement strand
CGTCCCGGCTGGTGACCCGGAACTCGCCTTTTAATTTGTCTTCGCCGCCGTGGCATTTGAAACAACTTCGCTCCAAAATGGGATGCACCTTTTCCCGGTAAAAGGCAGACCCTTTGTCGTCAGAGGCGGAAATTCGGCCAAATACGGCGAGCGAGAGGAGGGCTACAATTGCTTTCATCCGGTTCATTTTATGCGACCTAACAGGGTACAATCCGACATTCAACAGGGTACAATGCCGGACTTAACAGGGTACGATCCACCATAGGCCAAAGCGGCCGGACGTATAGGCGCCTATCCCCCCGTTTTTGTAAAATTGCGACAAATCGCCAACAAATCGAATGGCGTGATTGAGGTGCGGAAGCTACGCCTTTCCCGCCTTATGAAAGAAATCATGACATTACTGCGGTTCATCTTATGCCTGATATCCCTCACTGTTTCGACTCTCAGCGCGGACGAAACCCGCTCGAAGGTGTTTGCCCACTACATGCCATGGTTTACCAACAAAGAAGTCAGCGGCGAATGGGGTTATCACTGGACGATGAACCATTTCGATCCCGACATCGTGAAGTGGAACGGCAAACGTGAGGTGGCTGCGCACGATTATCCCCTGCTGGGATTGTATGATTCCTCCGACCCCGATCTTCTCGACTGCCACGCTCAGCTGATGAAATACGCCGGGCTCGACGGCGCGGTGATTGACTGGTATGGCATCCGCGATTTCTACGATTACGGCGCGATCCATGAGAACACGAAGCAGTTCATCTCCTCATTAAAAAAAGCCGGACTGCAGTTCGCGATTTGCTACGAAGACCAGACCATCGGTGCCATGGTAAAGGCCAAAAACCTCGCCGAAAACGATGCCGTGCCGCACGGCAAAGAAGTGATGAAATGGATGGCGGAAAACTGGTTCTCCGATGACGCCTATGTGAAATCCGGCGACCAACCGGTGTTGCCGATTTTCGGACCGCAATTTTTCCGTTCCGAACAATGGAGCGAGGTGATTGCGAGTCTGTCCCCTCCGCCGAAATCCTACAGCCTCCCGCATCTCGCCGAAGGGGCCGAACTTGCCTGGCCTCCTGTGGAAAGCACCGGCACCGTGCCGAAATCCGTCTGGGAAAAACATCTCGCCGGGCTCTACAGCAATGACCGGGAAACCTTCGGCGTGGCTTTTCCTTCTTTCCGCGATATCTACCAGCAGGCCGGTGTGAAGGAGAAAAGTTACGGCCGGATTGATCCGCACGATGGACAAACTCTGCGCGAGTCCCTGCAGCTGGCGCAGGAACACAATCTGCCCTTTATCCAGATCGCCACCTGGAATGACTTCGGCGAAGGCACCGAATTTGAGCCAACCCACAGCCTCGGTTATCGCCACCTCGAAATCGCTCAGGAAATGCTCGAAACCTCCCGGAAATACTCAGCCGCCGACCTGCGCCTGCCCATCGATTTTTACCATCTGAAAAAGCGGGCCGCCGGAAACGAAACCGAACTGACCGGAAAAATCTCCACCGCACTTTTTGCCGGCAACATAAGCGAAGCGCGCCAGTTGATCGCGACGTTAAAGGAAAAGGTCGAACAAAATCCGGTCGAACCCGGTTCGAAATATCATCTCATTTCCGAGATCCCCTACCGCTCCGGGGATGAGGTGTCCGACTACGCAAAGAACCGCTGCAAGCTCGACTTTTATTATCCGGCGGGAGACAAACCCTACTCCACGGTGATCTGGTTTCACGGCGGCGGCATCACCAGGGGCAACAAGGAAATCCCGGTTCCGTTACGAAATAAGGGTATTGCAGTTGCTGCGGTGAACTACCGTCTCAATCCACAGGTGAAAGAGCCCGCCTACCTCGAAGATGCCGCTGCGGCCGTGGCGTGGGTTTTTCAGAATGTGCATCGCTACGGAGCCGGCGATGCCAAACGGATTTTTGTCAGCGGTCACTCGGCGGGCGGCTATCTGGCCAGCATGATCGGGCTGGATAAACAGTATCTCGCCGCATTCGATGTCGATGCCAACGACATCGCCGGTCTGATTCCTTTCAGCGGACATACCATCACCCATTTTACAGTGCGCAAAGAGCGCGGTATTCCCGGCAACCAACCCATAGTCGACGCCATGGCACCGCTGTTTCACGTGCGCAAAGACAGCCCGCCGCTGTTGCTGATCACCGGCGACCGGGAGATGGAACTGTGGGGCCGTTACGAGGAAAACGCCTATTTCCTGCGCATGATGAATGTGGCGGGTCACAAACAAACCACGCTGCGCGAGTTGGAAGGGTTTGGACATGGCGACATGCCCGAGCCGGCCTTTCCGCTGCTGCTGGATTTCGTCGAAGAAAACAGTCGGTAAGAAAAAGCTACGATTTCTGCATCGAAGCGTTCAGCTGGTAGCTTTGCAGCTGCTGAACGTAGAATTCCGCTTTTTCCTTGGCACCGGTCCAAACCACCGATTTTCCGGAATTGTGAACCTCCAGCATCAGCTTTTCGGACTGCGCCTGGTTGTAACCAAAAATCCTCTTAAAAACGAGGGTCACAAAACTCATCAGGTTCACCGGGTCATCAAATACTAAAACGTTCCACGGGGTATCGATATCAGTATCTGTCTCCGTGTCGGTGATGACTATTTCGTCGAGATCCGTTGACATAAGCTACAGTTTTCTTCGCGCTTTATGATACGTACCAGCGCTGCCAAATCAAATTTTTGGGCCAAAAAGTTTACACAACCCGTAGACCGGGCTCACTTTCATCGGGTGCCGGCGGATTCAATATTTGTGAAATATGAGCTTTTACCTCAAGAAACAGCGCCGGTGGATCTTCCGGAACACCGGCCAGAGCCATTTTTCCGATCGCATTGTGACCCGATTTCCATTCAAACCAGGCGTAGGCCTGCAAAGAGGAGGCGAGTGGCAACCGAAACAAAACGGAGTGCAGGGCAAATACTACCGGCAGATGACCGGGCGCTTCCCCGGATTCAATTTTCCGGATGTATTTGCTCCATTCCCGGTGACCGCGCATTTGGTCTTTGCCTTCAATAAAGGGACGGGACGCTTCGATTAACCGTGCCGAGGATTCGCCGATTTGTGTCCCCAGAGCTTTATCGATCACTGCGATTTCCCGAAGTTTCAGTCCGGGGGCAAGCTCGACTGTTTCTCTGAAAACGGGGCCAACAGCCTCGCGAAAAACAACATCGCACCAGGCACGCCAGTCCGAAGCTAAAGTGGCGACTCCGGGATGGAATGAAGCCGGGCCTGATGGCGAGACGCCGAGGAGTGATAATCGCACCGAAAGGGCGAATTCCTCACTTTCGTCGTAATCGTTCTGCGACCAGAGAGCAGAATTGTCTGACGGTCGCATCGAGAACATTAGATAAGTCCGGCTGCCTTGAGAGTTTTGTAGGCACCGTTCTTATCAATCGTCTTGAGGCCGCGGGCACTTACCCGAACACGAACAAATTTATTCAACTCAGGAACCCAGATTCTCTTGTTACGCAGGTTCGGCTTGAACTGACGCTTCACTGTCTTGGTGACGTGACGTCCGATACCACCCTTCTTTTTCGCTTTACCACTGCGGTGGATTCTGCGACCTGAAGTAACCTTAGCGCCTGTAATTTTGCAAACTCGTGACATGTCTTTGCCTGTGAAATATTAATCTGGACCCACCATAAACGGCGGGCGGGCAATGTCCTCAGTTTTTCGCGATGGTCAAGGGAAAATGCGGCTACAATCCTTCTTCTTTCGCGGTTCTACTCGCAAACCGGTGAATTACCGCCCCAATTAGCAAAGTTACCACTCCCCAGAGACATTCCGTAGTTTTCTGCTGCACCTGAAAATAGAGCACTCCAAAGGTGCAGATGAGGAAAAGAAGAGGAGTCACCGGATAGCCCCATGCCTTAAACGGCCTCTTCAATCCGGGCTGGCGAATCCGCAACCAAACCATGCCGACGACAACTCCGATCGATGAAATCGTCAGCAACGCCTGAATGTAATGAATCAATTCATCGAACGTCGCGGTGAGAATCAGAATCACAGCGATGAGCGATTGAAATATAACGGCTGTCGCAGGAACGCCGTTCTTATTCAATTGGGCAAATCGCCGAAACACCGGATAGTCCTGTCCAATCACAGCCGTCACTCTGGGACCGGCCCATGTCATGGAGCTGATTGTGGAAATGAGACCGAAAGCGATGATCAGCCCCATCGCGTTGCCTCCTCTCTCCCCCAGAATCGCTTTGGATGCGATAAGACCGGCTTCCGCCTCCCCGGCCAGATCAGATACCGGTGTTGAATAGAGAAACGCGGCATTCACAAAGAGGTAAACAACTGTCACAAGCGCCGTTCCGGTCAAAATGGCAACGGGAACTGTTTTGGCCGGGTTGCGCACCTCGTCGATCATATAGGTGGCCGCATTCCAGCCGGCGTAGGCGTAGAGCACGTAGACGAAAGAAATTCCGAAGTCAGCAGAGAATATCAAATCGCTGTCACCCGGGCGCGGCAAAAAAGAAATATCCTGCTTCGAGCCCAGCGCAAATCCCAGAATGCCCAAAACCACGATCAAAATCAATTTGGCTGAAGTGAAGCTGCATTGGAATCCGGCTATCCTGCTAATCCGCCCCAGATGAATCATCGAAATGATCACAATCACACTGACGGCAAACC
>JARGOZ010000050.1 GCA_029213025.1 Verrucomicrobiales bacterium | reverse complement strand
AACAGAAACTTCCGGGTCGTATCCCTCGATCCGGTCACCGACACCGTTTCCAGTTCGTTGAGAAAAAACCGGGCCTCCAACCAGTCCCGGAGAGCCTGACTGAGATTCGTCATTTGAGAAAAATCGCTTACCCGCTTTTCGAAAATCCATTCCACGATCTGCTTCGCACGAAAACCGGGATGCCCTTCCGATTTGAGTAAGTTCTCCCAGTCGCCCAGCGTCAAACCGGCGGCGGATTTTCGTATTTCAGTTGGTTCGACCATGATCTAATGTGATGCACAACAAACCATAATTTACCAAACTCTACAGCGGGAATTCCTATGGACCCGATGACACAAAAATCCAACAACCCCCGGCATCGTTATCATTGGCCTTTCGCAGACCCGGCAGATGCTGTAGAGTCAGGGCAACAACTACTGAAGGAGTTCAAGCGAATCCGCGACGGGATCAAAAAGGTTTTTCACGCTTACAGATCAGCTCGTCGTAATTCTCTGATCGGCCCGCAGACGTAAATTTTATCAAATGGGTTTGTTCCGAAAACTGGTCTTAATTTTCACACTGATACCGCTGGTAGAGTTCTTCATCTTCTACAGCCTGGCGAGTGTTATCAGCCTCCCCTACACCATTGCGATTATCATAGGCACGGGATTTCTTGGTGCCTGGCTGACCAAAGCGCAGGGATTCAAAACGCTGACCAGCTACCAAAAAGCGGTCTCAGAAGGCCGTATCCCCCACCGCGAAGCTATCGACGGTTTGCTCATCCTTCTCGCCGGTGCGGTTTTGCTGACTCCCGGCTTTCTTACCGATGCAGTGGGTTTCGCCCTGCTGGTGCCTCAGATTCGGGAAAAGGTTCGCAAATATCTGGCTGATCGACTTAAGGATAAAGTGCAGGTCGTCGGGCAGGATTTGAGGGATCCTATATCCCGAAAATCAACTCAGGCCGGTCCGGATGATGTGTTCACCGTCGAGTCAGAGGTGATTGATCAGAAGCCGGGCGAATAGCATTGTACCCTGTTCAATGGCCGACTTAACAGGGTACAGTCCCGGACTTAACAGGGTACAATTTGCGATTCCCGGGAAAATGGCTACCCTGATACCATGGTGGGCAATTCTTTACGCTTTCTCTTTCTCTTCCTGATTTCCCCCGCTTTCCTCCACGCGATTCCGAACTCCTTTTTCGGCAACGGCACTTTCTTCGGACCTGTCATCCCCGCGCAGCCCGTTTTCGGCAGAGATCTTACCGTGGAGTTTTTCGCCCCAGAAAATTGGGAAAATGGCGTTTTCCCCGGGCCCTGGGTAAATCAGGCCGCGCTGGAAGGTCAATCGATTCGTAAAATGAGTGCCAATCCCACGCTCTTCGGTGCCGTTCCCATGTCGGTTTATTCCTACCAAAGCAGGGACGAAAAAACGGATGAATTGGCGATTCACTTTCTCGATGCGGGTCTGTTTTTCGGCTACCAGTTTGGCGGCGAACAGAACAGGGAAGACAGAGCCCGTGGTGCGGAAAAAAGAGCCGAGTTCTCAAAGCTGTACCGCAACTTTTCGCGCGAACTTCGCGATCGCCTCGACCGGGGATGCGGCCGGGGAATTCAGGGCACGATCGGTCGCAGCGATGAACTCCGAACCGTGTTCACCCAATATCAATGGGAGGACTTCATCATCCGGCTCGTGACCCGCCCCGGGCATTCCGTATCGATTCACATTCTACGGGAAGGCAGCGTGCCCAACCGGTTTTATGCGTTGCATCTCTCCGAACTATCCGAGCGGGAGAAGGAAGAGTATTTCGCCGCCAAAGTCAGCGCCGAAGAAAATGGAGACAAGGTAATTAATGACATTCCCATGTTCACCCAGGGAAACACGCCGTTTTGCGGCATTCACTCTCTGGCGATGGCCGGGCACTACCTCGGGCTGCGCGTTCACCCGGAAACACTGGCTGCTGGAGCTGAATTTAAAAATACCGGCAGCGCTAAAGGAAGCCAGATTCTTGATCTATACCGGGGCATCGGAGACGAAATCGGGATGAAGGTCCGGGTTTCGCCTAAGTTTTCCCCTTCCAAAGCTCGAAAATCGATTGAAGACGGCATCCCTCTGGTTGTTTGGCGGAGAGTTTCCAAAGAACGCGAACAGGCGCACAACCAATTCCAACAGGCGTTTCTGCAAAATCCTGGCTTACAGATCGACCCTCCGGATTCGGAGACGCTAAGTGAGTATCCTCGCCGCGATGCCAAAGGCAGCCCCTCTCATGCTTCGGTAATCACCGGCATCAACGTTGAACGGCAGGAAATCATCTTCACCGAACCGTGGGGCGAATTTTCCCGCAACCGGAGAATGCGATTCGAAGAAATGGAGGCAACGGCTTACGCTGTCTTTACTTTCTCGCTGCGTAATTGAACCGAATTACCGCTTCTTCTTTGCCCGCTCGAACCGGCTTTGACGTTTCACCACATCCTCTTCGGCCGTGGGTTCCAACTTCTCTTCCGGCTCTTTTTCTTCCACGATCGGCTGTTTCTTTTCCGCTTTGACTTTCACCGGCCGTGGGACTTTCGGGCGCACCACTTTTTCGGATCTTTGCCACACCGGCCGTTTCCATCCCGTCCGGGTCATGAGAGCCTCGAGAAGGAAAAAGCCCAGCAGAGGGACTAAAAGCCAGGCACGAATCGTCGACATTTCGCGGCCCTCCGGTTTCAGCCAGGCATCCGCCAGATCAACTAATTCACGACCACCGGAGGTAGCGGATGTTTCCCTCATTTCATCGACTCGTTCGGCGTCGAAAGCCCACTCCCGGCTGGAACCGACAATCACCGGACCGAAAGGAATCGCCGACCTCCCGGCCTGAACAGCGCCGCGAATCAACTCGCCTTCCCGGAGATCTGTCTTTACCGAAAAGCGCCCAGGCGCGATCCTTTCCCAGGTAAGTTCACTTGTTACCGGGGTATCGACGCCGCGACTGAGTTTCAATTTTGGCGGATTCAGCGCAAATTTGTCCTTCCATTCCTCCGCACTGAAAAGCAGGTCGATCGATAACTCCGTTCCTTTGATTTCGTGGCGTAAACCAATCCCGGGCGGAATTTCTTCCCCCATCAGCCAGCGGTTCAGCGTCTGCATAAAATCACCGGCTTTTTCCCATTCCCGGCTTTTGGTCGAAAAGTTCCCTCCGAGAGGAAAAGATACCGCAGCACTTCGCCCAATTCCACGCCGGCCGAAAGCGACAAGCGGAGCTTTATACTCATCGGTGGTGATCAGCGCGGCTTGATCCTCATCACGAATGTAACTGAGATTGTAGCCATCGACTTCATTCAACCACGGCATATCCTTGTTCGAGACTTCATACCAGTTGCCGGTGGCCTGGGTGGCAACGGCACTGTCAATAAAGGTGGAGCGGGCCACAGTCACTGTTTCCTGAGCAAAGATATTCGGCAAATCACCGGGAACCGTGGTGAAAAACATCCTGCCGCCGCCCCGCTTCGCAATATCTTCGAGAAAAGCAGCATCGGGATCGCTACGGGTCCCCAACCCGATGACGCTGATCGTGGCTTTTTCTTTTCGCATTTCGGCGATCAGGCTTTTGTAGTTTCCCGGTTCTTCGGAATCGGCCGCATCGGAAAAGAGAATCACATGGCGTTGACCGAGTTCTGACTTTTTCAGGGATTCCCACGCTTCCTTCAATCCCGTGTAGACAAAAATTCCGCCGCCCATGGATTCGATGCTGCGAATCCGGGAAATCAGCTCGTCCCGGAAAGCTCCGACATTCAATAACGGGGCGATTTCATGCGCCTGACTGTCGACGGCAAACACGGTTACCGCATCACTGCCGCCGAGAAGCTCGACCGCTCTGGCGGACCCTTCGTTGGCGAGCTGAATTTTGGTGTTGCCGCTTTTTGTGGTCATCGCCATTGATCCGGACCGGTCCATTACAATAGCCATGGCGACAGCCAGCTTGCGGTGTTCACTTTTCAGCTCCATTGAAACTGGCAGCAGAGAATCCACCGCCGACTCGAAATACCCCCCGGAGCCGAAACTGTATTTGCCTCCCGCCATCAGGAATCCGCCGCCCTGCTCCCTGACAAAAAAGTCGAGCGCAGCGAGGAAGTCATTGGGAATCTCATAGGCCGGTACATTGTTCAGGATAACCGAGCGGGCACCGGTCAACATTCCCGGAGAAAGAGAAAGCGAATCTGTGATCACTTCGACATCGAACCCCTGGGAACGGAGAATTGGAACCATTGGATCGGAATTGTAATTGGTGATCAGCAGGATTCGCGGGCCGGCGACAATTTCGATCCATTTTTCAAAAGTGTTGTTCCCTTCAAAGGCATCTTCATCCGGACTGATTCTCGCTTGATAGCGGTGCGCACCGGGTTTCACGATTCGATCAGTGAGGCGGATTCGTCCCACTCCCCCCTCGACCTTGACTTTTGTTTCGATCAACTTGTTTTCCCCGCGATAGATCTCCAGCGGAACCTCGGCAGCGGCATTTCCTGCGATGGTAAATTCCAAAATATAGGGCTCTCCGATCTGCACCCGGCCGGGAAGATCAAATTCGGCGAGTCGGAAATCGATCACCTGCTCCGCCCTCAATTGCCTGAAATCAAGAGGCACCTCCATGGACACCAACTTTTCCGCTATCCCCGTCAATGGTTCCGTACTGTAGCCATCACTGAAAAGGAGCAGGCGACTGTGGCGATCTTTGTCAACGCGGGCGAGCACATCCTGAATCGCCAGACCGGTCCTCGTCAGGCTCCGGTTGCCCGGATAGATAGCGGTTTCGCTGCCGGGTTTGGCGACAACCTCATCGGCGTAATCGACCAAATGAATCTGATCATGTCGTCCGGGTCGGGAACGCTCAAGCAGGCTTTTCCATTCCTCG
The DNA here is from genome assembly GCA_029213025.1 of Verrucomicrobiales bacterium. Taxonomy (GTDB): domain Bacteria; phylum Verrucomicrobiota; class Verrucomicrobiia; order Verrucomicrobiales; family DEV007; genus Arctic95D-9. Next base: position 35,987 of record JARGOZ010000050.1, on the reverse strand, counting down.
GCATCCCGGTCCACCACATCCCGCGCGGAAAGGGACCGGTCAATGAGCACCCAAAGATCCATCCCGGGTTGCTTTCGCATAACCGAAGGATCCGCAAGCAGCAGCACTATCAGAACTAAAATCACCACTCTCAGTGGTTTCCAGAGTTCCAGCCCCCGGAAATACCACGCCAGTACCACAAGCAGTGGAATCAGAATAAAAAACTGGGGAGCTCCAAAAGTAACCGGCATCAATGTGGTTTATCTTAAGAGAATGAAAGCACCGGGAAAGTTTTATCTTATGGTTTTCCACTTTCATGTCTTATCGCCCGATCCATCCCGTCATTCTCGCCTGCGGACTGATTCAAGTCGCGGGATGGGTTTTCCTCACGCTGTTGAGCCATGGGCGTTGGTCGGAGGGTTTTGCCTATGAGACCGCCAATAATTTGATGCCCACCTGGGCCTATGTGGCCGTCCAGGGGGCAACAGGAATAGCTCTCATCGCTACTTTTCTTTGGGCTCATCGCCGCTCCATGAAAATTTCAGTTTCTACGATTGTTCTCTTTGCTGTAGCGATCAGGCTGATTGCAGCCGCAGGGGAACCGATTCACGAGAGTGATTTTTACCGTTATTTGTGGGACGGAAAAATGGCCAAAAACAAGATTAATCCCTACCTCCTCGAACCGGGTGCTCTCTACCTCTACGAAAATGAAATCGATACCGAATTCGACGATGAGACAACCGGGGTGACATGGCGGGGGCGCAACTTCAGCGAGCAGGAACAGCAGGTTTTGGAGAAGATGCGGGCCCTGCGGGAGGAAAATCCCGCAATGTTTGCGAGGATCAGTCACCAGGCAGTTACCACGATTTATCCACCGGCAGCCCAATGGATCTTCCAGTTTAGCGCTTCCTGCTTCGGCGATTCGATTATCGGGATGAAAGCCATTTTCATCCTCTTTGATCTGGGCGCAGTTGCTTTGATTATTCTGATTCTCGGCAAGCTTCAGCACCCCCAGTCCGGCGCGATCCTTTACGCATGGAATCCCCTTGTAATCAAAGAATTTTCGAATTCGGCCCACTACGATTCCGCAGCCATATTTTTTATGCTGCTGGCCGTCTGGCTGGCGCTTCTGCCTATCAGGCATTGGAAAAAATTGGTTCTTATCGCTGCAGCTCTCGCCATAGGGACGCTCACCAAATACTTCGCTATACTGCTTCTCCCGGTCATTCTCCTGCATCTGCAGGAGAAGCGAACGTTCCGTGTTTTGAAGTCGCCCTCCATTTGGATTGGCACGGGCACATTTTTTGCCGTCCTGATCTCTGGATTTTATCCCTACTTCCTTTGGGACGATGCCGGAGTGACTGAGGTTTTCCGGGGACTCGCGACCTACCAGGAACATTGGCAATACAGTCCGGGCTTGTTTGCGTTGCTTGAACGATTTCTGAATCTGTTGACCAGCGATTCATTCGCTCCCGCAAAAAAATTCGCCGGCCTGCTTCTGACTGCTTGTGTTTTGTGGATCGCATTGTTCGGGAAGCGTGACCTCTGCGAAAAATGCTTCATCGCTGTCGCCGCTCTGTTTCTGCTCAGTCCCACCGCTTTCCCGTGGTATTACTGCTGGGTTTTGGCTTTCGTTCCATTTCAGCCTCGTATCTCGTGGGTGGTATTCAGCCTGCTGCTGCCCCTGAACTACCTGGATTTTCATTCCCCTGGAAACATTCCTCTGGCCAATGTCCTGTGGGGGCCGTTCTTCGCCACCCAGGTTCTGTCGTGGGGAATCTTTTTGCTCACTTGGATAAGTGAGTCGGTCTATCGTCATTTTCATTGATTCCCGGGATTGCCTCCTCCATCTTCCGGACATGTCTAAACTAACAGGAAAAACCGCGATCATCACAGGAGGAGGCTCCGGTATCGGTAGAGCCATCTCGGAAACTTTCGCCGCCGCCGGTGCGAATGTCGCCATTTTTGATCTGGACGAGACGGCCGGAAAATCCACTGAATCGGAAATCAATGGACGCGGCGAATCCGCTGCTTTTTTCCCCTGCAACGTAGCTGACTTCGACTCCGTCAAAGAGGCGGTGAACGGAGCGGAAAGCCGGTTCGGCAGTATCGATATCCTCGTCAACAACGCGGGAATCGCCCACATTGGAACCGTTGAAACAACCAGCCCGGAGGATTTTGACCGAATTATCAATGTAAATATCAAAGGAGTGTATCACTGCCTCCACACCGCGATTCCGAAAATGCTGGCGAAGAAAAGCGGCGTCATTCTGAATATGTCCAGCGTCGCTGCTATCGCCGGATTGCCGGACCGTTTTGCCTATTCAACAAGCAAAGGGGCGGTTCATACGATGACTTTCTCCGTTGCGGCCGACTACATCAAAGACGGGATCCGCTGCAACTGTATCTGCCCCGCCAGAGTCCACACACCTTTTGTCGATGGGTATCTGGAGAAAAATTATCCGGACAACAAAGAGGAAATGTTCGAAAAACTCTCCGCCGCCCAACCCATCGGTCGAATGGCGCTACCAAACGAGGTCGCAGAAATGGCTCTCTATCTTTGTTGCGATGACTCCGGCTTTATCACCGGCCAGGCCTTCCCGCTCGACGGCGGCTACATGAACATTCGATAAAAATAAAATGAAAAAAGTTCAATGGTTGGGAATTCTCTGCGTCTTATGCAGCGGTATGTTTTTATTAGCCGGGGAAACTCCCACTTCGATATACAAATTCAAAGCCACGGGAATCGACGGAAATGAAGTCGATTTTGCTCAATTTGAAGGAAAGGCAATCCTGATCGTGAATGTGGCTTCGCAATGTGGCGCTACTTCCCAATACGAAGGTCTTCAGGCACTCAGCGAATTCTTTGCCGACAAAGGCCTTGTTGTCATGGGCTTCCCCACCAACGAATTCGGCGGTCAGGAACCGGGAACCAACGGGGAAATTAAGGCGTTTTGTTCTGAAAAATACAACGTCACCTTTCCCATGTTTGCCAAAGGCTCGGTAAAAGGGGCAGATAAAAGCGCACTGTTCAAATATCTCACCACCGCTAAGAATCCCGATATGACAGGTGACATCGGCTGGAACTTTGAGAAATTTTTGATCGGCAAAGACGGAAAACTCAGGAGGCGGTTCCCCACCAGCACCGGACCTTACGACCGCGAATTCGTTGCGGCTGTCGAGAAAGTGCTCGGGGAAATTTGATTGTCGAATCGGGAAATTGCGGGATTTTCCGCCATGCCACATCCTGTCCCGACTTCAGACCAGCCGCCCATAGATCGTCTCCGCGCAATCATGCACATCCTCCGGGCACCGGGTGGTTGCCCGTGGGACGCGGAACAGACCCACGAATCACTTGCCCCCCATCTGATCGAGGAAGCCTACGAGGTAGCCGCCGCCATTCAAGGTGGGAACCCGGATGAACTGGTGGACGAACTCGGTGATATTCTTCTGCAGCCGATATTCCATGCCGAAGTTGCCTCCGAATCAGGCGGCTTTACTTTCGACGACATCGCCAATGCCATTTCCGAAAAACTGATCCGCCGTCATCCTCATGTCTTCGGCGATTCCGATGCCGACAATCCTGACGCTGTGATCAGCCAGTGGGAAAAGATTAAAGCAGCGGAAAAAGGAGACAAATCCCCCGAAGAAAAGCCGTTTCTCAACCAGGCCAACGATGGAATCCCGGCTCTGATGGCAGCCCAGAAAATCCAGAAAAAGGTCGCAAAAGTTGGTTTTGACTGGCCGGATATCGAACCGGTAGTGGCTAAAATCAGGGAGGAACTCGAAGAGGTTGAGGACGCGCTCAAATCAGCAGACGATGAGCATATCGCAGAAGAAATCGGAGACCTTCTCTTTGCCGTAGTGAATATGGCAAGGAAAACCGGCAACGACGCGGAACTGTTGCTCGATGCGGCGAATCGAAAGTTTGTCGATCGCTTCCAAAAGATCGAGAAAGCCCTCGTTGATTCAGGAAACAGTCTCGAGAAAGCAACCCTCGAAGAAATGGATGTCGCCTGGGAAACAGCAAAAAATCCAGCTGAGTGAGGCCTCGCCCGGTGAGCAATTTCTAAGAAGCCAGATGCTTCGGCAAATCGGCTACTTTTTCGCAGCCGACCTGTTCCATAACCTGCTGCAACTGGCGCTTCAGCATGGAAATGGTGTGGTCTCCCCCGCTCCTGCCCAACGCCCCGACGCCATACATAAAGGAGCGTCCCATAAAAGCAAACTTCGCTCCGCTTGCAAGAGCACAGGCCACGTCCGGTCCGGCCCGCAATCCACTGTCGATCATAATTGTTGTGCGGTCACCGAACTCTTTTGCAAGCGCGGTAAGAGGCTGGATCGTCGATTGGCCGGCATCAAGCTGACGACCGCCATGGTTGGACACAATCATCCCGTCGACGCCGAGATTAAGGGCGATCTCCGCGTCTTCTTCATGCACGACACCTTTGACGACAAGCTTTCCTTTCCACCGGTCCCGGATCGCTTTGATCTTTTCGGGATTCAGTCGCCCCGAAAATGTCTTATTCATAAACAGGCCGAGGTGCTTCATGTTGAGCCCTTTGGGAATATAGGGCTTCATAGTTTTAAATTCGGGTGCGCCAGCCATCAACTGGCCAAACGACCAGCTCGGGTGCGTCGTCATCTGGATCACATTGCGGAGCGACATTTGCGGCGGGATCGACAGACCGTTCCGGATCTCTTTGGGACGCCAGGCAAAAGTGGGTGTATCAGCCAGAATCACCAAAACCGGCATTCCCGCTTCAGACGCCCGATCCAGCAGTTTGTCTCGCAATTCAACTTCGGTCGGATGATAGAGTTGAAACCAGGCATTTCCCTCGGTAATTTCCGCGACGGTTTCGATACTGGCCGTCGCTACAGTACTCAGGATGAAAGGTATGTTGTGATCATGGGCAGCCCGGGCGAGAATTTCGGTAGCCCCCGGCCACATGAGGCCCTGCAAGCCAATCGGGGAAACCCCGAACGGAGCATCGTAAGTTTTGCCGAAAAGTTCTGTTCGCAAATCCGACCCCGCAAAATCCCGCAAGTACCTCGGTCGCAATTGGATCTCGCGGATCTCTTCGGTATTTCGCCGAAGATTGATTTCTGAATTACAGCCTCCTTCGAGATACTCGAAAGCAAACTGCGGCATGCGTCGACGCGCACGTTCACGAAGGAACTCGATCGACGGGTATTTAGAGATAATAGAATCGCTCAAACTAAATCAATCCGGTTAAACAGACAGGTGCGTCTGGTAAAATTGAATATCACAACTCTTTCTAAATTTGCCAGCTCAATATCTCTACCATTTCATGTTTCGAGTCAGTCTGAATCAGACAGAACTATAGTCTGCGTAACGATTCCCGGGCAATTTCAGCGAAATCTATTGCTGAGAAATCCGGTGAGATATCATTCGCCGGGTGACCATGAGATTATGCCCGATTTCACGCACCTTTTGTTCGGCTGCTTCATTGGCCTCCGGGATTTCCTCCATAAACCCGATAAGCTCAAATCCGGATTCGATTAACCCCAATTCAGCCTTCGCCTTTTTAATCCTGTCTGTATTGATTTTGTTCGATACTGCGATCCAGAGCTTAACATGAATTTGATGACCATCACGGGCCAGCGAAAGGTGGGATTCCGCATCCGGCCCTTTGGTCAGACGGAACCATTTACCAGCCGTTTTTGCTTTCTTGCCACCATGATCATCGGGAATGTAGAGTGGCGCTTCCGTCCCGGAAAACTTCAAGTCCTTTATTTTCCCGATCAGCAGGCGTTTAGCCTCCGCCAACACTTTTTCGGAACGCGATTCAAAAATAAAACAATCCGCCGCTATAGTTGGAATATAAGCTTCGTCCGCTCTTACTCCTGAACCAACCGGGCACAAAATTGCCACTGCAAAACACATGAATCCCAGGATTCTCATCTACTTTCCCGGATCGATAACTTCTACACCAGAATCTGCTTCAAAATCCCTGTGCTGTCACCGTGGCGCTCGACTTTTACCCCGACTCCGTGAAGCATCGTCAGCCAGGAATTACATAGCGGGGTATCTTTGGACACGACTATATTTTCGCCCAGTTTGATACCTGCACCTCCGCCGGTGATGAGCGTTGGACAATTGGTCAATTCGTGTCCGGTACGAATGTTACTGCCGTAAGCCAAAGCGATGTTATCAAACAAACTGCTACCATCAGCCTCTTTCGTTGCCTTCAGGCGATCGAGAAGGCCGGCAAGTAGTGTGCTGTTGGTCAGATCCCGTTTTTGAGAGGCTGCCAGTTTCTCGCCGCGAGTGGAATGATAGTGACTCATATCATGCGGATGAACTTTGGCCCCAAGGCTCTCGAGAAATCCATGGCCTCCCGGTTGCCGATAGGTAATGACGCGGGTGCTGTCGGTTTGGAATGCGGCAATCAGCAGATCATACATCAATCGCACTTCTTCTTTGCCGGTGATGCCCTTGCGCGGCTCGATAACAGGAGCTTCCGGCCTCGCTACACCGATCCATTGTTCTTCTTTACTCAGCCGGGTTTCGATGTCGCGAATGCTTTGGAAATACTCCTCCAGCTTTTCGGTATCATCCTGGCCGAGCCCGCGCCGGAGGGATTGCGCGTTTTCCATTACCGTATCGAGAACACTGCGCTTTTCAGCGAGACGTGACTGCTGTTCTTCGAGTGGCACATCATCTTTCGAGAACAGCTGATGATAAACTTGAACCGGATCATTCAATCCCGCGACAGGCTTACCGTTTCGATCCCATGCCATGGACAGCCCGGGACCGTGACCGGATGCTTCGGCACTTTTGCTACAGTTTAATTGCAGCGATGCAAATCGCGTATGCATACCCAACTGTTCAGCTGCTACCTGGTCAGCTGATATAGAATTGTGCATACTTTGGCCAGGTTGACCAAACTTGTTAGCACCGGACAACCACCAGGTACTGCCCGCATGCCCTTCCACCGAAAACTGGTTCCACATTCCCTGAACGACGGAAAAATCGGACTTGTGCTTCTGCAGCGGTTTCAGGCCTTCGGGAAGCACGTAGTCCGCACCGGGAGTATTGATATCGGGACACCAGCTTTCGTCGGTAACGCCCCAACCAAAGCCCAAAAAGGCCAGACGTTTGGGTGGAGTTACCGGCGTAGGATTAGCCGAAGCAAATCGACGAAACCCCAGGGACTCGAGAAAGGGCAACGCAATGCATGCGGTACTGGATTTGAGAAAGTGGCGTCTGTTTTTCATAGGTTGTTGGGTATTTCAGGCAAAATCATTTGGGGGCAAAATCATTACCGGTGCATTGAGTCCAAAAAAATTACCGCAATGCATGAGTGATGATTTTGCCAATTTGTTTCATCGGCTTCTAAATTCTTTACTGGTCACAATCGCATCAAGAAACGCACGAAATGCATAATCATTTTGTTTGGCCTGTTCGACCACCGAATCGACCAGCGTTTCGTCGCGGAAACCGACGGGGCGACCGAGGGCATATTCCAGCAGGCCTTCGGTAATACCGCGAGCAAAGTCGTCCTGCTTCGCCGCGATGATGTCGCGGAGCTCGAAGTAGTCATCAAAGGCGGGACCGTTGTGTAGCTGACCGGACGGATCAATGGTCCAGGTCTTCTCTTTACCGGCGACGGGTTTACCATTATCATCGGTTACTACATAGGTATTCTCGGTGCGCCAGGCACCGACCGCGTCGAAGTTCTCCAGGCCCATGCCGATTGGATCAATGCGGCGATGACAGCTGGCGCATTGCGCTTCTTCCTGATGGGCACTGAGACGCTCCCGGGTTGTCAATACCTGCCCGGCCAATCGCGCCAACTGAGGGATGTTCGCCGGGGCGGGAGGTGGCGGGTCATTGAGAAGTTTGCGCAATACCCAGGCTCCCCGTTCGACCGGACTGGTTTCTTCGCCATTGCCTCCCATCAGACTGACAGCGGCCATGCCAAGTAATCCTCCGCGGGGCGACTTGGCGGGCAGCGGCACACGTCGAAACTGATCTCCGGTCACTCCGGGGATTCCGTAGTATTCGGCAAGAACTGCGTTGATGAAGACAAAGTCGGATTGCAGCAGATTGACCACACTCAGGTTGTTATGAAGCAGATAGTTCACGGTTTGGTAAATTTCCTCTCGTGCGGCGATCTTGGTACCGTTGTCAAAACGGCGATGTTTCTGCAAATCCACCTGAAAGAAATCGAGCCGGTCGAGCCCCAGCCATTGATAGGTAAATGAGTCGGAAAACCTTCGCGAACGGGGATCATCCAAAAGGCGGCTGGCCTGTGCAGAAAGCACATCAGGCCTGGAAAGTTTTCCTGCTTCTGCCAACCGTCTGAGTTTCGGGTCCGGCTGCGATCCGTGCAGGAAATAAGACAGTCGCGTTGCCAATTCTATATCAGTTAACGGGCGGGTTTTCTGATCGGGCGATGGCTCAGTTAAATAGAGAAACATGGGTGACGAAAGCGCAATGGCCAAACTGTCCTTCAACGCTGAGACAAAATGATCACCTCTTTCGAGACGGGTTTCATAGATTCCAATCAGACCGTCGATATATTTTTCGCCAGGATCGCGGCCCCGAAATGCTTCTTTAGAAAATCGTTCCAAAGCAACTCGAACTTCTTCAACCGAAGGCATGGATTTTTTGGTCTTTTCATCCAGCGGCAACGGATCGAGCATGGTAAGTCCCGGCGGCGTTTGGCGATCAGTATCCGGTATTCGTTCGATCTCCGCCCAGTCAACCCACATGGCATAGGGCCGTCCCAATCCAATCTCCATCTGCTTCGCCCCTTCCTTCGCGATGAGACGGGTGATCAGGTAGTGGTCGTGAGTGCCTTTTTCGCGAATGTATAGACTGCGATCGGCGCGCTCCGCGTTTGTGTCGCTAAAATAGAATGGTATTTCGATGACCTGCGGTTCATCCATGGTACCCGTGACTTCGTGGACGCTTAATGCCTGGCTGCCGCGCGGATTGACGCCGAATTCGAGGAATCTGCGCTCCGGAGTCCCATCCCCCGTAAGAGCGGCACGAACGCGAATGACATAATTACCTGCAGGCCATTTGCCACCGGTTTTCGCACTCCAGCCAACCAGAAACGTAATGGCTCCGTTTTCCAGGATCGATGGATGTTCCGACTGGAGTGCCAGATACATCCCCTTGTCGATGTGGGGTTGCTGAAGATAATATTGATGATAGGGCAGCCAGTAGGAACGGCGCGCAGCGTGAGCTTTGTCGGCATTGTTTTCCACCGTTTCGAAACCAAAGGATTCAGGTGAAGGGGCTCCCGGGATCTGCGCCCACAGTCGGCGGAATTTTTCTTCGTGATTGTTCACCTGCTCGCGAAGCTTCGCCACGATCTCCGCATTTTCCGGTCGAGCGGCGGCTTCTTCCACCGCGGCGACCCAGCGTTCCGCCCGATCCTTCGCATCGACCTGCCATTTCACATGTTTCGCGACTTTCTCTGAAATTTCCTCCGTTTCGTAGCGCCAGTATCTTTCTTCGTCAGCCATCAGTTCGCGTTCGAAGGCCTTGTCCAGTGCCTGCCGTCCCAGGGCAAGGTATTGCTCGAACTGGTTGGCAGACATAAAAAGATTGGAGCCCACCGTGTCGTAATTTCCGGAACCGGTGTCGGCGGGCAGTTCGCCGACCGCGATCTCCACGCCCAGCAACTCGCGCAGTGTGTTTTGGTATTCACGTCGATTTAGTCGCCGAAGCGTGCCGGAGCTGCCCTGATCGCTCAGTCGATCACGTGCGGCCACCATGAGATTGGAAAGATCGTCAAGAAATTCAGTTTTGGCATCATTCGGCAACGGATCTTCATCCTCCGGCGGCATTTCGCCGGCGTTCAGTGCATTGAGGATTTTCTGCCAGCGTTCGGCGGTTTCAACGTTGGCGATGGTTAAAGGCAGGTCATCGAGACGGACGCGACCCTTTTGTTTGTCGGCGTTGTGGCACTGATAACAGTGAGTTTTCAGCAGAGCGCGGTGCTCGCCAGGCATGGTGACTTCAGCTGTCCCGGCCCGGAGTTGTGAGCTGAGAGTCAGACAGAAAATGATGACAGAAAAATTGCGGATCATGACGATAGTTCCGGCCAGTGACTGCCGGAGCTGCGGAAATCTTATGAAATAATTGAAAAAAGGAAAGGGCCGGGGTTGTGTGGATTTTCGGCAAAATCATTACTCATTCACAGCAATATTATCAAAAGTTTGCCATGCACCGGTAATGATTTTGCCAAATTTCATCCAGCCGAGCCAGCCAACGCGACGAAACTTTGGTCACAGCCCGACGATTCGAAAAACTCAAATCCCCCGCCGCAGCTTCACTTTGACATCGTCCACAAACTGCCCTTCAAACTGGACTGCTGGCGGGGTTTCAGAACCGCTCTCCCCGGCAGCCAGTCGGTCGCCTGTGTGCAATCCAATCAGTAAATAGTTGGTTTCCTGTGGCAGGCGCATTTCCAAACTCAACTTCTGCCACGACATTCCGGGTGACCCTTCCAGCCCCCGGCTGCGACGTGCTGATGCCAGTGCCACCTCCTCCATCCGACGGGGAGTTCCAATCAATACCTGCCACGATTGGGTGTTTGTCGGTACCTGCGCCAGAGCATAAACGGAAAGGTTGGCAAAAAAGCGATCAGCGTCATCGAGCGGGACCGACCCGAAATCAGCTTCTACCGCAACAACTGAATTGCCGTCCGCAAACCGGGAACTATACTTTTTCAAATCGATCACCCGGTAGATATCGCTCATATAGCCGACTGCATCTTCCTTGCCCTCATAGTCAGCCCGCAAAAAACGCAGCATGCGCTCGCCATGGATGGGCTCAATACCGGAAGTCGCTCCGGAAATCTCTACATAGTCGCCACCCCACGCATCCGGGTTTACCGGTCCGCCGACAGGGACAGGCGGGGATCCAAATTCAAAGCTGTCGTGAAATAAAGTGAGGATTTTTTGCCTACCGGTTTCGGTGGCGGCCCAGATCGCTGATGTAAAAAACACACCGAGTATCAGACCGGCTGCCGCCGCTACGATTGGCCGCGATAAAAGGGCACGCGTTCCGCCAACTGTACCCTGTACACTCCCGGATCGTACAGGGTACACTCCACCATTGTACCCTGTACAGTCGGTGACAATAGAGGGAGTAACAGCGAGATCCTGCAAACCCTCGTCCATCGTTGCCAGGGAGAGGAAACGTTCGCGTGCAGTAGCATCGCTTTCGAGCAGTTCATTCAAAACCTCCAAATCCCGGGGAGAAATGGTACCATCGAGGTAATCCTCAATAAGCTGTAGATCACTTCTTTTCATATTATATAGGTAAACTGGAGGTTGGCTCCAGTTGATTGATTAGCAAAATCATGGCCGATGCATTGAGCTTTTATACAACTACCGCAATGAATAGGTGATGATTTTGCCCAACAATGTTTTTGCCAATCTTTTGTTGGTAAAGAATGCACAAGCAACTTTCGTCTCGATCCTTTCTTCTTACTATTCATTTACAATTGTTAACCGGCAAAATAACCCTTACTCGGCCTCCAGCCTCTCTTCAACGCACTGCTCCAGCGCACGCCGGATACGCCAGAGTTGTTGATAAACAGTGTTAGTCTTCTTCCCGAGTTGCGACGCCAATTTGTCTATCGTCGATCCCGGCTGATACGCTGCCGTTACCAACTCACGACTCGCAGGTGGTAAATTTTCCACGCATTGCTGTAATTGATTGAGCCGCTTTTCCTTCATACTCGAGGAAACTTCCTCCAGCGACTGTTCAGCCAGCAGCTCATAAACTTTTTCGCTGAACACCAATCGATCCCGGGCATGCCTTCGCCGGAACATCAGGATTTCGTAGCGGGCAATGACGCAGGCCCAAACCGGAAATTCATCCGCGTTATCCAATTGGTCAAATTTCCGCCAGGCCACCAGTGAAACCTCCTGCATGATTTCATCGACATCCTCCGGACGGGTGATCCCGGCCCCGCGAATGTAGGCGCGGATGACCCTTTCGTGCCTCGTGAGAGCACGGACAAAAGGTTCATGAAAATCAGATGAGGTCGCTTCGGATGACATGTCGCTACAAAGGGACTGCCGATGAGTTTAGATTCTTATCAAGTTTTTTCGCCTTCCCGGTTGATGAGACTTTCGGCAGCGAAAATCGATCGATGATAGAAAAGATTCTTGAAAAAACGAATTCCAAACGATTCTTCGGTGATGATCACTGAAAAGGTAAAAAGACAAATCTTCGGCAACCGGTACATGACACTACTTCTGTGTGTATTCACAGCCGTCCATTCCGTCAGCGTATTCGCACAGGAATCAGACCCGCCGAATTTTCTCCTCATCCTGATTGACGATCTCAACGACTACGTGGGCGCCCTCGGCGGTCATCCCAATGCCTCAACTCCGCATATCGACCGGCTCGCCACGCAGGGAGTTCTCTTTACCAATGCACACTGCAATTCGCCGGTCTGCAATCCCTCGCGCACGAGCCTGTTCACCGGACTTCGCCCTGCGACAACGGGTATCACTTCAAACCGCTTCGGCTGGTTTCGGGAAGTGGCGGGATTCGAAACCGTGACAACGCTGCCATTGGCGATGGAGAAACAGGGCTACGCCACTTTCGGCTTTGGCAAAACGATTCACGCGAAGAAAACGGCACAGCCTGGATCCAGGTGGACCAACAGCCTGGAGTATCCCGAGTTTCAACATTGGAACAGCTACAACTACGGCCCGATTCTCAAAATCAGAGATCACCTCAATTTCAAAATGGGTGACCACCTCACCGATTGGGGAGTCCTGCCGAAATCGGAACACTATCCCCTCGCCAGCCACGACTTCACCATCGCCGACCGAACCATCAACGTGCTGCAGGACCAACACGACAGCCCCTTCCTCGTAGCCTGCGGATTCTACCGTCCGCACACTCCGCTTTACGCGCAGAAAAAGTGGTTCGATCTCCACCCGCGCGCCGACATCACACTCCCCGACGCACCGGCCAACGATCGTGACGATCTTGTCTACTTCGGCAAGCGCGGCCACCGTCGAACCGAAGCGGAAATCGAAGCTCCCGGATTGTGGAACCATGGTTGGATTACCAAACATGGCAAAGCGAAAGATATTCAGCAGGCCTACCTCGCCTCAACCTCCTCGATGGACGCAGAAGCAGGGCGTGTGCTCGATGCCCTCGGGAAAAGTGCTTTTCACCATAACACCTACATAATTCTGTGTTCCGATCACGGTTGGAATCTGGGTGAAAAAGAACACTGGGGCAAAGCGGCTCTCTGGGAACAAACGACGCGGGTGCCGTTCATCGTAGCGGGCCCGGGCATTCCGAAAGGAAAAATCTGCAATCACCCGGTGGAATTGCTTTCAGTCTACCCCACCGTCGCTGACCTCGCAGGGATCCCGGCACCACACCACCTCGAAGGTCACTCCCTGCGCCCGCTACTGAACAATCCTACCGCCCCCTGGCCTCACGCCGCACTGACCACCTTTTGTGACCACCACGCGCTCCGCACCGAGCGCCACCGTTACATTCGCTATAGCGACGGCAGCGAAGAACTCTACGATCACCACACCGATCCTGATGAGTTCGAGAACCTCGCCGTATCCAGAGCGAACGAAGACGAAGTAAAAGAAACCCTCAGCGGGCTACGCAGCCAACTGGAACAGATCCTCGGCGGAAACAGGTAAATAGTTGAAAATGAGAATTCTTGCGTGGGTATCTTGGCTTGTGATCGCATTGTTGATGTCTGCGGTGACTATGAAGGGGCTACCATCACCACCTCTTGAGGGAGCTGAGCTTTATACTGCGTATCTCACATTTTACGGAGTCGTTCTCGGTGGTCCGATTTCTCACTTTTTCACCAACTATCATCTATTTCACGAATGGATCTATTGGATTCCATTTGCAGGAGGCTCCATCGCCTTTCTTCCGCTTTTGATCACGCGCTTTCATTCAACCGGAGCGATTATTCTCTCTGGAGTATTATGGACTGGAGCTGGAGCCGTCAGTCTTTTCTATCAAATCTGTTTGGCTATTTGACCGATTCGGAATAGCAAAAACCGGGTAGAAACGGTGTTTGAACAGGGATTGAACCCGCTCTCCCCACACCACCCGGTATACAGGTCCGCACCGGGCGCTTCCGTCAGTTATGATTTGTTCCAATGAGCCTCCGGCTGGGGAAACACCCTGTTCCCCTGGCCATTGATTGGTCATCGCGTTTCGCACAATCTCGACCTACCTGATTCCTGATTCGCGAAGGTCCTGTACAACCGCGAATGATGCCAAACGCAGCCGATTTGACATATGACTCCAGTTCAGGCATTAGTGCGGCTTCCAGACAGAACCAAAAGCCATACGAACTTCCGGGGATGCCACCTATACGTCGGGATTGAGAATCATTTCCAGATAACTGGTTCGAATGCTGTCGGTAAGATTAAGTTGTTCAGCCAGATGTTTTATTGCCTCCTGCCCGGCTGCCAATTCACTGCCGGTACATTCGGTTTCCAGTTCAACGAAGCAGCCAGCTTTATTAACGGTATCTAATGCGATTTTATATAGTTGACCATCCCGCATCAGTTTGAATTCGCGACGCCTTTTCTCTACATCGGCAACGACAGCAAAATCGAGGGCGTCTAACAATTCGGCGAATTGGGTTTTGTCGGCATCGGATTCGCCGATCGAAAATTCAATCTCGTGCCGGGTTTTGGTTTCAGCATCGATCTTTGGACCTTTGCAAGTGACAAAAAGGCCGTCTGTCGATTGGCGAATCCGCAGAGCTTCATCGGTTTCAGCGAAATTCCGGGCGGGATGCTGAAAGTAGGTGTCGCATTGATAATTTTCCGGCAGCGGAACCGCACCGAGTTCTGATAGTCTAGTTTCCAGTCTCTCAAAATCCGCGACTCGATATTTCACTTCCACTTCGTATTTTTTCATGCTTTGTCCGATCGTAAAAAGAACTATACACGAAAACGACCCGCCCCTGGTTGCTGAAGTCGAATAACTGCCCTCCCACGCTCTCGACACAAGATACTCTTCAGGGAGTGCGGCGGATTGTTAGGGAATCCGATTTGAGTTGCTGAAACGAAACTCACCGGGGCGTCTTGCTTACCGGAAGGAGAAGGTGGCTCGACCCAGATTTGAACTGGGGACACAAGGATTTTCAGTCCTCTGCTCTACCAACTGAGCTATCAAGCCAAACCTCCCGTCGCATTGAATGCGGCGAACCGCAGTATTTACTCACGGATTGAAGAAAAACAACCGGAAATTTTGCGGAATCCTGGTTTTCTTCGATGTTATTTCATCATGAGTCAAAATACGGCGGCCGGCGCAGACAATTCCTCTGCTTTTCGAACGGAAAATTTGTCCGGATGTCGATTCCGAGTTCAACGGCTCGTCCCAATTGCCATGGCTCTCACCTGTCTTCCCGCGGTTGGTTTTGATTCCGTTTCCAGCGTTCTGGCCTGCTCCAATACGTACCATTACCGTCCGGAAAAATCCCGGCTCGACGGGGCGATTGGCTACGATATTGCGGAGTTCCCGGTAAATTTTGTGGATTGGACATCGGAATATCACCAGTATCTGGATCGAAAATGGCAAAAGGATGAACCGCGTTTGCTTGCGAAATTTGAAAAGTCCGGGGATTTCAAAGATCAGTCAGATTACGGAGTCGCATTGATGCACAACGGCAAGACAGCGGAGGCTCTGCAGCTGTTTGAAGCATTGATCAAAGATCACCCGGATGAATATCCTATCGCTTCCAATCTGGGGACGGCGTATGAACTGGCCGGTAACAATCAAAGAGCACTGGAGTGGATCAAAACGGCCGTCGGGCTTCACAAAGATTCCCATGAGGGAACGGAGTGGCTGCATATCAGGATTCTGGAATCAAAAATAGCAATGGAAACTGATCCCGACTGGCTGGAGAACAATTCCGTAAGCGGTTACGATTTCGGTCGGAAAGGTAAGCCGGAGATCCCCCGGCAACTCGCGAACGACGAGGCGGAGTTGCAGAGGGTCTTTAAAGCGCTGCGTTACCAGCTCAAAGAGCGGGTCCAGTTTGTAAAACCGACCGATCCGATTGTTTCCCGGCTACTTTTTGATCTGTCCAGTATCGTAGCCCACCTCTATAATCTCGAAGATGCCGGAGAATTGAACGCGCTGGCACTGAAATACCACGCCACAAGATCCGGCCCAGCCTACGAATTGATGCAAAAGCGATTTACATTTTATGACGTCCAAACCAGTGACAGCTTTGTCGGCAGCATCACGAGGAACCGGACGATGTTTATTGCGATCGGCGTGCTGCTTTTGGCCCTGCTCGCTATCCCGCTCAAATTTCATCTGGAAGATGCACGGGAGAGTTTGAAAGAAGGGGAAATCGACTGATTCTGTTGTCTTGATTCTCCCGCTATGGATCGTCTCGGACCCTACATCTTTATCTTCCTGTTTCTGGGCCTGACGTTTTTTGAACGGGCGCGGACCAAAGGCGAAACCGGTTCGCTCTGGCTGGTGTTGGCGCGGAATTTCGCGGTGTTTCTGTTTGCCGCAGCCGGGTATCTGTTTTTCGGGGTGGATTTGATTGATCCAGATTCAGGAAAAGAACTTTTCGAAACGGCAAAATCGATGTTCGGATCGGCAAACCGGATCGGGATTCTCAATGACCTGCTGAGGCCGGGACTATTGAGCGTGGGAGCGAGCTTGATCGTCGCGGCGGGAATATGGGAGCTACGTCTGCGTTTCTGGTTTAAATGGGCGGCCCTGTTTTGCTTCACGTTTATCATTTATCCGCTCTTCGGTCGGTTGGAAGCAGCACAAACCGGTCTCTATGACTTCGCTGGCGCGCTTTTGAACTGGTCGTTACCGGCGGCATTTGTTCTCGGCATTCGCCTGCTTGTGCCGGCGCAGGCTCTTCCGGAAGAGAGAAAGCACAGTCTGAAGGGAATTAATATTCTGCCCGGTATGAAGCACCGCTTCCTGGTGAGCCGGGGAATAGGTTTCACGATGGTGTTTCTGGTTCTCAATGCCACTACTCTCACCGGTTCCAGCTGGGTGCTTTCCAAAACGCTGACGCTTATTTCGGCAAGTTTCACCATCCTGTTCTGCAATTTCTTTTTCTTCGGTCTGTTCGGCCGAAACGATATGGACCGTATTAGCTACGCACCGCCGCTGCTCGCAATCATGGCAACTCTTACGGCGACTCAGGCTTGTAATGAATACGCATCCCATCAGGCGATCCTCGCCGCCGTGGTGACGACTTTTGCCGCTATGCTGTACCTGCGCACCGTGCCTTTGAAAATCCGGTACTGGGACCCGGTTTGCTCCACTCCGGTTTTTCTAATCGGAGGAATCAGCGGGGCTTTGATCGCAACGATTACTGAGCCGGCCAAACTTCTCTACCAAATTCCGGGAGTGATTGCCTGCCTCGCTATCGGGTGCGGTTCGGGCGCGGCCATAAGCCTGCTTTTAAGTCGATTTGCCCTACAGAAAGCTGCGCTGAAATCAGAACTTGTTGCGCCACATCATTGATTCCACCGGGAGAGAGCTGCGGTGGTTGTATTTCGCAGATGCTTTTTCGCTGTAGGGAGTAAGAATCTCGCCTTCGACGCGGAAATAGATGAGTTGCCCAATCGGCATGCCTTCGTAAACGCGGACCGGCTGTTTCACCGAAATTTCGAGAGTCCAGTAGTTGGAAAATCCGACGTCGCCTTTGCCGGCTGTTGCATGGATGTCAATCCCGAGTCGACCGACGCTGGATTTGCCCTCCAGAAAAGGAACGGTGTGATGGGTTTCGGTGTATTCGATGGTCGAACCCAGGTAATTAATCTGCGGCTCGAGAACAAATCCCTCTTCCGGGATTTCGAAATGCTCGATCTCGTTGTGTTCTTTGGCATCAAGCACCCGGTTTTTGTAGGTCGCCAGATGTTTGCTGAGATGAACGTCGTAGCTGTTTGTCCCGAGACAGTTACGGTCGTAGGGCTCAAGGACGATTTGCCCACATTCGATGGACTTCAGGATTTCGGCGTCGGAAAGAATCATAATTTATTTTCGGGACTGGAGTTCGGCGATCAACTCATCGGCAGAGCAGGATACTTCGGTTCGTTCAGCCAGATTTTTCAGACTGACCTGAGGGAATTCCGTTCCCACAATAACCGCATTCGCTGCGCCCATTTGCTCGGCACTTTGAAACTGCTTACCCATCTTCGCCGGGGTCATGGCGTATGCCGTGCGAAAATTAGCATCCCGCAGGCGCTGCACCACATTTACGGCATCGTTGCGGCGGTCTTCGTCGGCCACAATGACAAACACATCGATGCTCTGCGATGCGGAAATACCGGCTTCGAGCAGTTGATTGGGTTTTTCGGATTCACGGACCAGGTCAGTGATCACCATGTCCCCCATCGCAAACCCGCAGGCCGCCATATCAACGCCGCCAACCAATTTCAGCAACTGATCATAACGACCGCCACCGGCGACAGCGCGCATGCCTTTGCCGATGTCGAAAATTTCAAAAACCGCTCCGGTGTAGTAGGCCAGACCACGAACAATTCGTAGATCGACTTCGAGAAATTCTCCGAGTCCGCGGGCCGTTAAGTCCGCCACGATAGTCTGCAGCGTTTCCGAAGCGTCCGAACCGCTTTGGATAAATTGCTCGATGTCGGAAGGTGTCACCTGAAACGTAGCCAGAGCTTTTTCGAAATCCTCCGGTTTGGTACGCTCCTTCTTATCGATGATCTGCAGAAACTCCGGAATCTGCTCTTCACCGACTCCTTTCTTTTCCGCAAAATCAGTCCACGCTTTCCGGTCGCTGACTCGCAGACGGAAATCATCGGCGGTGAAACCGAGTTCCCGCATGATATCGATCGAGATAGCAGCCAGCTCAGCATCCGCCGCGACGCTTTCTTCGCCGAGAATATCGCAATTAAACTGGTAAAACTCTCTGCCCCGCCCTTTCTGGTGCTTTTCGTAGCGGAAAAACTGGCCGATTGAAAACCAGCGAAGCGGCTTTTTAAAATCCCGCTGACGGGCTGCTGCCATTCTGGCCAGGGTGGGAGTCAACTCGGGGCGCATCGAGACATCGCGACCACCTTTGTCTTCGAAACAAAAGAGTTGGGTGACGATTTCATCGCCGCTCTTTTTTTTGTAAAGATCGGTAGGTTCAAGAATGGGTCCCTCGTACTCGACGAAGCCGTACCGCTTGGCGACGTTGCGCCACACGTTAAATACGTAGTTTCTGGCGTCGCACTCGTCGGGATAGAAATCGCGAAAGCCTTTTAAGGTCTGGAAGCCCTTGGACATGGCGGAAAGTAGTACGGAATTATCCGAAAACAACGGTGCGATTGCCAAACACGAGCGTTCTCCGGTTGATATGCAGCCAGACCGCCCGGCTCAGCACAGTCTGCTCCAAATCGCGCCCTTTGCGGATAAAGGCTTTCACCGAATCGCGATGGGAAACCTGAGTCACGCCCTGGGCGATGATCGGACCCTCATCCAGATCTTCGGTAACATAGTGACTGGTCGCCCCGACGATTTTCACCCCGCGTTTGAAAGCCGAGTGATAGGGACGGGCTCCGGGAAAGGCCGGCAGGAAGGAGTGATGGATATTGATGATTTTGTGAGGAAAGGCCTGACACATCTGACTGCTCAAAATCTGCATGTAGCGGGCGAGAATCGCCATTTCACAGTTATTGTCGCGAAGCAGGGCGATTTCCTTCTTCTCCTGCCCGGCCTTGTTCTCTTTGGTGATGGGAATGTGGTGAAAAGGAATATCAAATCGCTCGACGGCATTGCGAAGATCCTCGCGATTGCTGATCACCAGCGGGATTTCCATGAGCAGTTCGCCGCTTTCGTAGCGCGACAGCAAGTCGTACAAGCAGTGATTGTCTCTGGTGACAAAAATTGCCACCCGGGGCAGCACATCGGAAAAATGCAGTTCCCAGTCCATGCCGAATTTTTCAGCGAGGGGAGTAAACGCAGCGCTGATCCGTTCGCGCTCGATGCCAAAATCCTCAACGCCCCACTCAATCCGCATAAAAAATGCATTTTCATCCGGATCAACGTGCTGATCGACATCGAAGATGTTGCCCGAGTTTTCGAACAGAAAGTTGGAGATTGCAGCCACGATACCCGGTTGATCCGGGCAGGAGATGAGAAGAATTGCAGTGGAACGTTCGGGTGTGGGCCTGCTTGCCATGATCAAAAGAAAACGAAAATTTAAATAACACAAACGAGGACTTAGATCTTTGCCTGCCCCATCCAAAAAGAAGTGCTCGAGGCGGGAATCGAACCCGCACGGATCGCTCCACAGGATCCTTAATCCTGCGCGTCTACCAATTCCGCCACCCGAGCAAAAAAGAACTCCAAAAAAGTTTCGGAGCGGAAGGCAGAATTTGTAATTCAAAATACCTCGTGTGCAAGCTTTCTTTGCACGGTAATGTGCCCGAAAGTGCGATTTTTTTGAACGAACTACGCTACGCCATCATCATTCCGGTCCAAAATGAGGAGGAAGTCCTTGGGGCCACACTCGATGAACTTCAAAAGTTCCTGCCTGCTCACTCAAAAATTTCGGTCGGATTAAATGCCTGCGAGGATCGAAGCCGGGAAATTTGTATCGCCAAAGGCATTGTTTTCGGGGAAACCAGCGAATCCGGCTACGGATGGGGCTGTATGGCAGCCATCAAAGCCGTGGAAGCGGAATTCCCGCCGACTGCCTACCTGTTTTTCGCCGGGGACGGGGCCAATGATCCCCGGGATTTGCCCGCTTTGATCCAGGCATTTGAGCTCGGGGAAGCGAATTTCATTATCGGCATCCGAAGATTTGACCTGAAAAACTGGCTGGATGAATTCGGCCGGGCTCTGCCGAATCTGATCTTGGGACTCGTGTGCCGGGCTCTCGGAGGTCAGTTTTTCCACGATCTCGGACCACTTCGATTAATTGAGAGAGATCTGTTTCAAAAAATGCAATTACGGGAGATGGTCTGGGGCTGGACAATTGAGGCTCAACTCCTTGCCGCCAAACACGGGGAAAAAATCGATACCCGCGAAGTGATTGAACGGCCGCGCCTGGCGGGGCAGCAAAAAGTGAGCGGGGTATCCATGGCCCGGTCTGCGCGGGTCGGCTGGGAAATAGGCAAAGCGGCAATAAGGACAAAATTGCGTCGTTGAATTCTGAAATCACCGGTCATTCATGGCACATTCGATGCTTTTCTAAAACCTCCGAAATGTGAATTTTTATTCAACGAAATCCAGGTGCATTGATCCAACGAAGAACACAACTTGTGTCGTTGAGTGAATCCACCAACAAGCCAAATGAAAATCGATACACCAAGTCGTCAGAAACAGTCTGACCCAGTGGCTCACATGCATCCATACCACGAAGGGGAGACGATCCCTTTTGCGGCACCTGCAAAGCAGCCCATGACTTATCGCAATGCAAAAACACTTGTATTGGAAAACGGAGCACAAATCGCTTCTCACATCTGCCTGAAAACCGGCAATCCTGTGGGATCCCACATCAAAACAGCCGTCCGCAACCCTCTCAACCCCGGAACCTGGTTCAAAGCGACCGACACGGCCATCATCGGCCTCAGCA
This sequence comes from Verrucomicrobiales bacterium, assembly GCA_029213025.1. GTDB lineage: Bacteria > Verrucomicrobiota > Verrucomicrobiia > Verrucomicrobiales > DEV007 > Arctic95D-9. The sequence goes on along the minus strand of JARGOZ010000050.1, from coordinate 14,430 downwards.
AAAAGGAGGTAGAGAGGTTTCACGACCGACTGACTTCAGCACACTCTATGATCATTCTCGGGGCCCTTCTCGTTCCCACCGGATATGTCACCGGTTTGATCGTTACGATCCTCGGGGTGATTACGCTGCTGTCCGGACTGGTCCTGAGAGCCATCTTCCCAATCTGGACCTTTTCGAGTCCGAAATCGGATCGAATTGTCATTCACGGCTGTGGAGAAGCCTTTCTCGACCTCTTCCCGGCAGAACCCGTAAACAAGCGCAAATCCTGAACAGAACGCGACTCAACAGGGTACAATCCGAAACTGTACCCTGTTTAATCGATCATTCTGCAGTTACATCGCTCCACAACCAGCGCATCATCGCCGGCAACATCACGGCCGCGTGTCTGCTGCCGTGGAAGCCATTACCCCACCAGTAGCGGTAATCGTAGTTCTGGAAGCGGAGGGCCGTCTCCATTTGCCGGTTGGCAAGCGGCCAGTTCCCGAACTGATTGTCGATATCCTGCTTTTCCCCGAGGAGAGCGGCACGAATCGGTTTTCTTTCGGTTTTCCTTACCAAAGACGGATAGGCATTCGCGCCCCGTATATCGACAAACGTTCCGACCCAGCCCAGAACTTTGCCAAATTTGTCCGGCCTTTCCCAGGCAGCGGTCCACGCGCAGGCGCAGCCGCTTGATCCACCGGCAATCGCCCGGTGGGCCGGATCATCGACGAACGAAACGCCATGCTTTTCCTTAACAAAAGGGATGATTTCATCGAGCAGGAAATTCACATAGGTGTCACCCAGGGAATCATATTCGACGCTTCGATTTCGCGGTTTACCGCCCTTTTGGGTTTTCAACGATCCCGGATTCACAAAGATCCCGATGGTTACCGGCATGTCTCCGGCAGCGATTAAGTTATCCATTACCACCGGAGCACGAAGCCCGCCACTGGAGGCGACCTCCGCATGACGGAGACCATCCTGAAAAACCAGTAAAGAAGCGGCACTGCCTTTTTTGTATTGCGCCGGTATATATACTTCCAGTTCGCGGTTGGTATCAGGGTATATCTTCGAATCGTTGAAGCTATGCCTGGTGATCGCCCCTTTCGGCACACCTTCTTTATAGAAGGATTCGGGAGGATAACTATAGTTTTCGATTTTGATCGTTGCCTTGTTGAACTCCTTCCCGGATTCTGCCTTGGCCACAAAATCGACGATCACCTGGTTGCCCGGGTTCATCACCGCCGCCTGGAGGCCTTTGTCATCAAGCTTTTTTAACGCGGTGAGTAAACTGCCGTCTTTCGTGTAGATCGAAACCGGTTGTTCCGATTCAACCATCCAGAGGATCCGGGTGTTCTCCACCCAGTGTTTGCCCTTGACCAAAGTGCCGGAGCCGAAGCTGGATCGTATCAATTTCGCCGCTTGCGCAGGATTTTCGATTATCGCTTTCTCCACGTCGGTAACGGGAGGAGGAGACCACTTCTTATTCTGGCCGAAGGCGAAAGAAAAGGATACAATAGAGATTAACAGTACAGTTTTCATTGGTTAATTTTTATTCTCCTACCGCCACGTAGTAGTAGGTTTCGTCGCCGTATTCGTCAGCTTCCTCCTGATCGCTCAAATCGACATGCATGCCACTGGCATCAAATTTCTCCATCATCTCATCACTCATGAAATGGTGATGGAGATCGAGAAAATTCAATTTCTTTACTTTTTCACTGGCCAACAGAGCCGCGCCGCCCTCGTCTTTCAGGGCACCGCCAGAGAGGTCGAGGACTTCAAGGTGATCGAGCACCGGGGCATCCGCCGCAAGCTTTGCTATCTCGTCTTCGTGGTCGCAGTTTTTTAAGCCCAAATATTTCAATTTCGGAAACGGGTTGTTATAGAGAAACGGTTTCACGTCGGCCTCACTACCCTCCCAACCGTAGCCTTCCGTTCCCAGCCAAATTTCGAGATGCTCAAGCTCCGGCATGATCGAACCGAGAATTCCCTGAAGAACATCGGTGCCGATCCCTCCCGTTTCGATTACCAGTTTTTTGAGACAGATATGGCGGCACGGCTCCCAGGTCAGCCCCATTCCGCCCCGAATGCGAAGCTCTTCCAGGCCGGGGAAACTTTCAATCACCGGAGTCATCGCGCCGTTTTCGATCCACGAAATTTCCGACTCTTCCTGATCCATTTCCCCCAGAAACAGCGCCCTGAGCTTCGGCAATTTGGCTTTGTGTTGAACCAGAAAGTCGACTTCGTCGCCAAACGTGTCAGCGGATTCATCAGGCGCTCCAAGTATCAACCCCGGAGACTCCTCCACGCCGTCCCCTGCGAAAAATGCCGTCATCGAATCCCGAAGGGGAACCTCGTGATTCCAGTCATATCCCAGGCGATAAATTTTATTCGCGTAATCCGGCGGGTCTTGCGAAGGTATCCACGATTCGACAGGATATCCGAGCCAGGTGGTGAGCTTTTCAGGAATCATAACTTTTTAATTTCAAGACGATTTCAAATATCAGAATATCCCGTCCAAGACAAAGCGAATCTTCCGACAATTTTGAAATGCTACCGTTTTCTGCCATCGCTTTTGACCTCGATAACACCCTCATCGACAGAGATGCTGCTTTCCTCCGTCTGCTAACGCGTTGGTTCCCACTCGCGAACCACAATGAGGCATTGCAGATTGACGACCAAGGCCATGGCTCACGTGAAGAACTCTTTCAGTATTTATCCGATGGCAGCTCTGATGCGGAAACACTGTGGCAGAAATTTTGCCGGGAATTCCCCTCTTTTTTCGTACCCGATCGCCCTACAAACAATTTCCTGACGCGCATTACCGTTCCCAGGGCGATTTTAACCAATGGCAATTCAACGCTTCAAAGAGCTAAACTGAAACAAACCGGACTCGACAAAGTGTTCCAGGCGGACGCCATTGTCATATCAGAGGAAATCGGTTGCGCGAAACCTGATCGACGCGCCTTCCAAAGACTCGCCGAAACTTTACAATCCCGCCCCGACGAGATTCTCTATGTAGGTGATCATTTTGCCAACGATATTCAGGGAGCCCATACAGCCGGTTTCCAAACGTGCTGGATAACGCCGGAAGCACCGGTAAACGCACCACAGGAAGCCGATATACTAATCCGTACACCAGTAGAATTGGAGAAAATATGTCCGGGTATAATATGAATAAAATCGTAGGACATGCCGACATTGCATTCCTTGTTTTCGATACACTTCGCTACGACGTCGCGACCGAAGAATTCGAAGCCGGCAGAACTCCGAATCTGGCAAAAATATTTCCCGCCGGTTGGGAGAAACGGCACAGCCCGGGTAGTTTTACCTACGCGGCTCACCACGCGTTTTTTGCCGGATTCCTCCCGACACCGGCGCAGCCGGCAAAGAGTCAGGAGCGGCTTTTCGCGTCACAGTTTACCGGAAGCGAGACGGCCGGATCAAACACGAAATCTTTCCCTGAACCGGACATTATAAGCGGATTACGGAACGAAGGATATCATTCCATCTGTGTCGGTGGCGTGGGCTTTTTTAACAAGCAGACTGCGCTTAGTTGTGTCCTGCCCAATTTTTTTGACGAATCTCACTGGTCTCAGGCAACCGGTGTCACCGATCCGGAATCAACGGGAAATCAAATCTCTGTCACCCGCAAATGTTTTGCATCCGTAGCCGAAGAAAAACGGATATTCTTTTACCTGAACATCAGTGCCATTCACCAACCCAACTGTTGCTATATCGAAGGCAAAACTAACGATGATCTAAAAAGCCATGCGGCCGCTCTGCGTTATGTGGATTCGTGCATTCCCGCCCTTTTCGATATCTTCCAATCCCGCAGCGATACTTTTGTGATTGCGTGTTCCGATCACGGAACCTTATACGGAGAAGAAGGCTTCACCGGACACCGAATCGGTCATGAAGCGGTCTACACTGTGCCCTATATGGAAACCCTGCTACCAAAATATACCTAAATGGCACAAACCCTACAGGAGAGGCTAAAAGATCAACCCTACCAGGGATATGCCTACGCGTATCCACACAAAACGGCTTATCGCCACTTTGACCAGCCAATCCCGCTACGACAAATCTGGGACTCCGAGGATCAGAGCAGTCTATACCTCTATCTTCACCTCCCGTTTTGCGAGATGCGTTGCGGGTTCTGCAACCTTTTTACTACAACCAATCCGGGAGAAGATATAGTAAGTCGCTATCTCGCTGCCGTAGATACTCAAATCGAGGCCGCGGGAAATTACCTTACCTCCGGCGCCCGGTTCACCAGAGGCGCGGTGGGAGGTGGAACGCCCAGTTTCCTGACTTTATCAGAACTGGAGACGCTGTTCCAGTCACTGGACAAGCTTCCCGGGTACGCTCCGCAAGTTATGCCGTTCTCCTTTGAGTTATCGCCCGCAACTGTGACTGAAGAAAAACTCAAGTTTTTGGTGGGACAAGGAATTACCCGCTTCAGCATTGGCGTTCAAAGTTTTCTTGAACAGGAAACAAAAGCGTTCGGCCGGCCTCAAAAACTACCGCAGGTGCACCAGGCACTGGAAACGATTCGTCACTCGGGCGTCGAAGTCATGAATATCGATTTAATTTACGGAGCCGATATACAAACTACATCGACGTGGAAGAATTCCATAAACGAAGCGCTACGCTACGAACCGGAAGAAATCTATCTCTATCCCCTGTATGTTCGTCCATTAACAGGCCTGGAAAAAACCGGACGCACTGCGGCAGACCATCGAATTGATCTGTTCCGGACCGGGCGGGATTTGCTCCGCGAGAATGGATATGAACAGATTTCTATGCGTCTGTTCCGGAAACAGGATTCAGCAATTACCGGAGGCCCTGTATACTGCTGCCAGGAAGACGGCATGGTGGGCATCGGCGCAGGCGCGAGATCATATACTACCGGACTACACTATTGCACCGAATACGCTGTAGGAAGAAACGGCATCAATGAAATCATCGCCGATTACAGTTGCCGAACTCTGGATGAACACAGTCATGCGGTATATGGATGTCACCTTTCCGAACAGGAAAGAAAGCGTCGCTACCTGATGAAATCTTTGCTGCGAATCGACGGCTTATCCCTGGCGGACTACCGCAAGTATTTCCGAACCGACGCTATGAGCGATTTTCCCGAGCTGAACGATCTTTTGCAATTCGATCTCGCCCGCCTGTCGAAAAACTCGCTGGTTCTCAACGACTCCGGTTTCGAAAGATCCGACACAATTGGACCATGGCTTTTCTCCGCCTCTGTCACCTCAAAAATGGAAAACTATCAACCGGTATGAACCCAACCCTGTTAGATCGGCGACTGTACCCTGTTGAATCGCCCACTGTACCCTGTTGAATACGATGCAAAATCGCTGGAACATCATCTACCGGGGCCCGCTCTCGAGCTGCAATTACGGCTGCGAATACTGCCCGTTCGCGAAGACGAAAAATTCGAGGTCGGAATTGGAAGACGATGCAGCAAAACTCGGTAAATTTGTCGATTGGGTAGCCAATCAAAAGGACCGGCAAATCGGTGTGTTATTTACCCCCTGGGGAGAGGCGTTGATTCACCGTTCATACCGCGAAGCGATCCGGAAACTCAGCCATCTACCGAATGTGTACCGCGTCGCGATCCAGACGAATTTAAGTGCTCAAGTCGATTTCATGTCTGAATGCAATCTGAACACGGCTGCACTCTGGACCACCTATCACCCCACCCAGGTTTCATTCGATACCTTTCTTTCCCGTTGCCGCGCACTGGACGATATGAAAGCTCGCTATAGTGTTGGTGTAGTTGGATTCCTGGAAGCAGAGGAGGAAATTCGCCGGATGCGAAACGAACTGCGGGCATCAACCTATCTTTGGATCAATGCCTACAAACGCGATCCGAACTACTACAGTGAGACCGACATCCGCCGGTTCGAGGCGATCGACCCGCATTTCCGAACTAATACCACCTACCACCCAAGCATCGGCAAACCATGCCGGGCCGGATACAGTTCTTTCACTGTCGACGGAGCGGGCGACACCCGCCGTTGTCACTTTATTGACGAAAAACCTTTTGGAAATATCTATCGCGATGGCGCCGAATTTCTTGACAGGCTGCAAAAGAGAAACTGCCCAAACCAAAGCTGCGGTTGTCACATCGGCTATGTCAATTTAGAGAATCTTGAACTCGACAGAATCTACGGAGACGGCATTCTGGAACGCATTCCGGTATCCGGTCGTCTATGATTTTTCGCTGAGTACTTCCGCGATAACCTGCGGGTAAAGCTTCAGTTCCAGTTCGTTGACCCTGTGTTGCAGCGACTTTTTGTCATCGCCGGGTAAAACGGGAACTTTTCCCTGCCGAATAATCTTTCCGGTATCAATCCCCGCATCCACATAATGGATCGTACAACCCGTTTCGGTCACACCGGCATCGAGAGCCTGCTGCCACGCATTTCGTCCGGGAAACAGTGGTAGCAGCGAAGGGTGTATATTGATAATTTTGCCTTCAAAACCGGTCAGAACCGGTTCGCGCAAAATTCGAAGAAATCCGCACAGTGCGACCAAATCCACACGCGCGGATTTGAGTTTATCGTTAATTTCTTTACATGCCGCATCAGACAGGCTGCCCTTCTTTTCCGTTCCGGGTTCGATATAGATTGTCGGCACACCGGCTTGTTTCGCAAACTGAAGAACACCGGAGTCTTTGACATCTGAAATCACGACTCCAATTTCGGCATCGATCTCCCCCGACTGTACAGTTTCGATAATGGCCCGGGAGTTTGAACCCTTCCCGGATCCCAGTATACCGATCCGGGGTTTACCGGAGTCATCGCGGGATTTCGCCAAAGTTGCACTGGTCGAACGCCCCGGAACCAACGATAAAATCCGGATTTCTATCTGCAATTGATCCATGAGTGCTTTTTCCTCATCAATCAAATTGTCGGCCGTATAGTCCCCGCCTTTGGTATAAATATGGGGCCGGATAATTTCTATCGTTTTGGTGGCGCGTTTTTCGCCAAACACCACTACCCGGTCGACACACTCGAGGGCACAGAGGATTTCCGCGCGGTCCGCTTCCGGATAGACCGGCCGGTTGGGCCCTTTTAATTCCGTGACCGAGGCATCGGAATTTATCGCCACAACCAGTGCATCGCCCAGCTCACGGGCCTCTTTCAAGTAGCGCACATGCCCGGCATGCAATAAATCGAAGCATCCGTTTGTGAGAACGAGCTTTTTACCCTGCGAATCAAGTTCCGCCCGCCACCGGGCGATTTCCTCGCGTGTTGAGATGTAATTTTCTGCCATTCTGGATTTGAATCTAACCGGGACTTTCCGGTTTGCACAATTCGGAAATCAATTACGGTAGCGTCATGCATGATCCTCGTATCGACGAACTTTCAAAGCAACTGGTAGGTTATTCCACAGCAGTGAAAAAGGGCGAAAGCGTCCTGATTGAACTTTTTGACGCCCCCCCGGAAGTGGGCGTTTCGCTGATCCGCGAAGTCAGGGCCGCAGGTGGTACTCCCTACGTCAATGTGCATAATCTCACCCTGAGCCGGGAATTGCAGATGGGCGCCACCGCCAAGCAGTTCAAAACAATCGCTGATGTCGGAATTTATCAGATGAAAAAGCTGGATTGCTACATTGCTGTGCGCGGCGGAATGAACACCAATGAATTCGCCGATGTCCCCCCGGCTAAAAGGAAGCTGGTTGCCGAAAAAACCCGCCCCCTGATGAACGAACGGGTTAATAACACCCGCTGGTGCGTGCTGCGCTGGCCGACACCGGCGATGGCGCAGAGTGCCGGCATGTCGACCGAGGCTTTCGAGGATTTTTATTTCCGGGTTTGTCTGCTCGATTACAGCAAACTGAGCGAAGGCATGGCAGCGCTGGAAAAACGCATGACTGAAGCAGAGGAAGTTCACATCACCGGCAAAGGCACGGATTTGAAATTCAGTATCAAGGGAATTCCCGGCATGGCCTGTGGTGGGAATTTTAATATCCCTGACGGGGAATGTTTTACCGCCCCTGTCAAAGATTCCGTGCAGGGACACATCACCTACAATGCACCGTCAATTTACCAGGGAACTTCGTTCGACAATGTCTACCTGGAATTCAAAGACGGCAAGATCATCAAGGCGACAGCGAACAACACCAAAGCGATCAATCAAATTCTCGATACCGATGAAGGGGCGCGCTACATCGGCGAATTTGCTATCGGCTTCAATCCGGAAGTAATGGAACCGATGCGTGACATTTTGTTCGATGAGAAGATCGCCGGAAGCTTCCACTTTACACCGGGTCAGGCCTATGAAGTGGCTGACAATTCCAACCGAAGCGCAGTGCACTGGGATTTGGTCAATATTCAGCGACCCGAATACGGCGGCGGAGAGATCCGTTTCGACGGCAAGTTGATTCGTAAAAACGGCCAGTTCGTGCCCAAAGATTTAAAATCCCTCAACTATTAGATGAAAGGAATCCTGTTCATCGCGCTCGGAGGTTCACTGGGGGCCGTGTGCCGTTGGGCACTGGCCTCGTGGATAGAACGGGGCATGAGCACCACATTTCCGCTGGGGATTTTCACCGCCAATATCCTCGGGTGTTTCCTTTTCGGAATTCTGTTCGGTCTGGGCGAAACGCGGGAGTGGATGAGTGGAGTTGTTCCACTGTTCTGCTTCACCGGTTTTCTGGGGAGTTTCACCACATTTTCCACTTTCAGCTGGATCAATCTCGAATTACTAAAAAACGGTCAATTTGGAATGGCGCTGCTCAACATTGGGCTTAGTATTTTTCTGGGTTTGGCAGGGGTCTGGGGAGGATATGTTCTCGCAACTCTTCCCAACCGGTAAAAACACTTATGAAAGTAGCCGTACTCAGCGACATTCACGATAATCTTGACCACCTTGCCTGGGCTTTGAAATGGGTTCAGGAAACCAAAGCGGAACGTCTGTTTTTCCTGGGAGACTTCTGCGCGCCGTTTAGCCTCGATGCTCTCGGGGAGGGTTTTGAAGGCTCTATCGATGCAGTGTTTGGCAACAACGACGGCGACCAGTTTCTGCTGAGTAAAGTCGCGTCGAAATTTGATCATGTCACATTGCACGCGCCGCTCGCAGAATTAACCGTCGAAGGCCGTAAGGTGGCTTTACAACACTATCCGGAAATCGGTAAAAGACTGGCCCAAAGCGGCGCTTACGATGCGGTTTTTTCCGGACACGATCATTTGAAATATATACACAATTTCGAAGACTGCCTTTGGGCAAATCCCGGCGAAATTATGGGACGACTGGGCGCCCCTTCTTTTGGAGTCTGGGATACTGTCGATAATTCGTTCTCGCATATCGAGTGGCAGATTAACAGTTAATGGAAGTCCCCGAAAAAATCACCTGTGTGGACTGTGGGCAGGATGCTCACCTCATTACCTACCCGCCGGAAGAAGGCTGGCAGATTGGTGATTATGTGGCTTATCGCTGCCGGGGATGCAATGATCGCTGGGACCTGGTTGTCGACGAAAACGATTCCGGAACAGCCTCCGATTCGTTCGATTTTCGTCAGTGGTTGAAAGACAGAGAGAAAAAATAGCGTTGTTAAGAAAAGTTCATTTTCTCTTCAACGCCCGGGAAGTTTTGCGGTCTAACACCTCTGCAGAAATCCCCTCTTCATCAACACCAACCAACATCTATCAAATGACCAAAATCTGTAATGACGCCACGCTGGATCAATCTGCCTCTTATATCGAAATCGACTGTGAAATCACGGGAGACGATCTGAATCGAATGATTTACTATTTCGACTCGGGAATGTGCGACGTGACGACGAAGAACGCCGCAGCCCTGGCGCTCAACAGAAAGCTTGATGGCAAACACTCTGTCCGGGTTTCACGACAGGGTCGGACCGGTCCCTGCAGATGCCGGATTGACGGGAGGGACTGTCAGGTATCCAGCGGACTGGAGAAATTTTTTGATAACGTCGAGCAGGGACGATTCATGGAGGGACAAAAGTTCCGGGTCAAACTGCCGTTCGGGATGGTTTCGGAGAAGTAGCAGGCTCAGGTTGCCTGCGTCTCAAGGCGGTGCTTCTCCTCAACCTCCAGCTCGTGGATAGCCACGAGAGTTCCGGCTATGGTTCCGAAAGTGGGAGCAAACATCCAGCCGAGCAGAGGGATCAGCATGAGCACGATGTAACCCGCCCCCACCCCGGTTGAGCAGCCGGTACGATACCTCACGAACCTGAGGCTTTCTTTCACGGTCAATCCTTTGTGTTCCAGAGGAAAATCCATCAACCCGAAGCCCATAAATCTCGACTGATTCAAAAACACACCTACCGAAGCCAACACCTGCCCGATTCCGGGGACAACGTTACAGCACAAAAAGAGAAAATTGATAAACAGCTCTTTTGTGATGTTCGCCATATTAATCCGCATGCCCCGGGAGATGGATTGAGGAACAGTTAGAGGAGATGTGCTGTTGTCATTCATCACTGCCCGGTAGGTTAACTCGGCCAGCTTGCCCAGAAAAGGTGCCAGAACCACCAGTATGATATGCTTGTGAACAAGCAGAAAACACAAAATCATGAGCGACAGAGAGATGATGAAGCTGAAGGAATTTATCGTTTCGTCCATCCATTCCCAGGGAATCTGAATCTGCTCGTCGATCCAGTTGGTCAGCCCGTTCGAGGTAAACCAGAAGGCAGTGATCATGCCCACGCTGATGAGAAGGCTGAGCAGAGCGGGGACAAACTGAGCAGGCCACAACTTGTAGCGGAACAGCGTAGGGATAACGCGGAGATAAGCCCCAAGCCCGAGAGCCAATCCGGGTACAAAACTGCGGCGCAGTTTACGGGGGCGTTTCGGGTTGGTTGATCCGCTCATTGAAGTAGACAACCTGGAAATTGCCGACTGGTCCAGCGTTGATTACTTTTGCGAATATTCCTTGAGCCGCTTTTTGTATTCCTGATTCCCCGGCTCCAGCTCGATGGCTTTTTCCATATAGGTAACCGCCTCTTTTTTATTGCCGATTTTATAGAAAGTTTGTGCGATATGGTCCATCACGGTGTGATCGCGGTCTTCCATCATTGCCTCGGCCCGGACCAGTTCGTTCATGGCTTCGATGTAGCGCTCTTTTTTGAAGTAATACCAACCGAGACTGTCTGCGATCGCCCCGGATTCAGGATCCAGTTTCGCCGCTTTTTTGATCAGCTCTCCGGCGACATCAATATTTTTGTTATTCTCGACCCACATGTAACCAAGATAATTCAGCACGGTCGCCCGGAATTCGCTTTGCTCACTCCCGTCAGGAATACGCTCCAGAGCTTTCTGAAACAGCTGCGCCGCTTTATCGATATCCCCGGTCCGTTCGACCGCAGCACCGTATTGGAAATAGATCTCATGGTTCAACCCGGTTGGCGTCTGAGTTTCCGCCAGCGCTTCGATGCTTTCGTATTGCTTGACTGCTTCCTGCCATTTTTCCTGATACCGGAGCGGGAAGGTTAACAGAAAAGCGATATCCATAGAGTCGGGGTATAATTTCTGTCCGGCTTCCAGCAAACCTGTGGCATCGTCCAGTTTTTCTGTCTGAATCAACAATCTTCCCAGCGCCATATATTCCTGGACGGCAGGTTTCTCCTGAAGATTGATTGAATTCTGCAGATGAATGATCGCATTATCGAAATCCTCCAGCGCCAGATAACTCCTCGCGATTTGTTTCTCGATCAGGTGACGGTCATCTTTTTCCGTCTCTTTTTTATCCAGTTTCGCCTTCAGTTCAGCAATTTCCTCTTTTCGATCCACGGCTTCCTGAGCGAAGACAGCGGTCGCTGCGAGGATAAAAGTGCAGGTCAGCAATCGAAGTAGGTTCCTTGTCATAATTGATTTTCAGGTGGTCTGGTCTCCGGACTAAACTCAATTCCCAATTTTTTTTATTATAATCGCTATCTGATACGGTATTCCACTGAATCCCATAATACGGGATCAGGTGCGGAGTCTCTATGCACCGGGCTTTGCTCCCGCCGGTTCGACAGGCGATACAGCGGGAACACTGCCGCCCTGATACTGAGCCAACCGCTCTCCGTATTCTTTTTTATCGGGCTCCATCTTAACAGCCCTTTTCATGTAATCTATCGCCTTCTCTTTTTCGCCCAGCGCATAAAACGTCTGCGCGATGTGATCCAAAATCACAGCGTCCGGTTCCCCACCCTCCTCTTCGAGCAGAACCTCCGACCGCAGCAATTCTTTTTTGGCCTCTTCGTAACGGCCTTTTTTGTAGTAGAACCACCCCAGACTGTCAGTAATCGCGGCGGAATCCGGATCGAGATCGATGGCTGTCTTAATCAGTTCACCTGCCTCATCGACATTCATGTCGTTTTCCAGCCACATGTAACCGAGGTAGTTGTACACCTGTGCGGTGAAAACTTTATCCTCCTTCTCCGGATTTTGTTTTCCGAGCAACTCGATGGTTTTCTTAAACAGCTTGGCGGCCCGGTCAAAATCCCCGTCCCTTTCCACACTGGTGGCATAACCGAAATAGAATTGTTCATCGAGTAATTCCGGACGGTGTTTCTTCGCGATCTTTTCGCAAATTTCAAAATACTTGGCGGCTTCTTTGTATTTTTCGAGCCGCCGCAGGGAGAAAGTCAACAACCAGGGAAACTCCGGACTTTCGGGAAAAAGATAGGCCGCTTCTTTGATAAACTGAACCGCTTCTTCGTGAAGATTTTCTGCAACCATGGCGCGGGCCACTTTCAAATAATCTTTCGATGATCCCTTCCCGATTTTCAGTGCCAACCTCTCGTGTTTTACCGAATTCGGGATATCCCCCTGCTCACGATAGGCCGCTGCAATTTGCCGATGAGTCAAAACATCGCCCGGATTGATCTCGACAATACCCAGTAAAGTCCTGGTATATCCTTCCAGATCGCCTTTTTCTTTGTACACCCGGGCCAGCTTTTTGCGAAGATCGAGCCGGTCAGTGTTTCGTTTCACCAGCGATTCGTAGATCTTCTGCGCCTCATCAAACTGCTGAGTCGCCATGTAAAAGTCCGCAGATCTCTCGCTGACGGAATCGTTGCTTCCCGCGTTAGCTGTCGCCCGGGAATAAAATTCGTTGAGAATGGCGAGATCTTTGTCGCTGTCTTCGACGCCAAACCGGGGAGGCCAGATCCGGGTGGCCATCTTGCCGAGCCGAATCCAGAAATCAGGATTCGAATTTTCCACACTCAGCGCGCCTTTGAGCAAGTCTTTGGCGTCGTCTTTTCTTTTCCCGAAAAGATAGAGCTTACCGAGATGCTCGTAAGTCATGGGATCTTTCGGGAACAAATCCACAGCCTCTTTTGCCAAAGCCAGGGCGCGATCTTTGTTATCCTGATTATTGGAATGATACGTGGAAAGAAATTCCGAAAGCATGATATACGGAAGAGCCAAACCGGGATTTCTTTCCAGGGTGGATTCCAGCAACTCCCTGGCCCGGGCCTGCTTGCCGGCCCTCGATGCCAGCAAAAGCGCGCATTTGCGAGCCAGCATTAATTGATTGGGCTGCAGCTCGAGAACCTTCAGATAGGAGGCAATCGCCTCATCTGTCTTTTCCCGGTTCTCCTGCATCCGCCCCACTGTGTAGTGGGCCAGCGCTTCCGCTTTATTCTCCGCAGCCATCGACAGACCGGCATTCGGAGGCGGAGCAAAATACTGGTCTACATATATTTGCGCAAAATCCTCCAGATCCTCTGCTATTGAGTTAGCAGGGAACTGGAGGAGTGCAAAAATCAGTGCAGCAATAAGTGAACACTTACCAGCTGTCAAAGCCCGACACAGAAGAACGCTACGACAATCACGAAATAAAATCAGTCGAATACTTTGCGTTCTATCCATGCAGAACTTTATTCACTAGCTCTTGTAACGCAAACGCTTCTTGTGGCGGTTAGCCTTCATGCGTTTGCGACGCTTATGCTTGTTAATCTTAGTTTTTCTACGTTTTTTTAGAGATCCCATAAAGAATCGTACTTAATTGTTTCAATTTGCAGACGAAAAAACCTCAATCGATTACCTTGTTCAGGGGAAATTCGATAATCCCTTCGGCCCCGCGCTTGCGAAGTTCCGGTATTAATTCCCTGACCTGGCGCTCATTTGAGATGGTCTCCACAGCAACCCAGCCGTCCTGAGCCAATTGTGACACAGTAGGATTGCGGAGGGACGGTATGCATTCCAGCAGGGATTGCAAATTCTTTTCCTCAATGTTCATTTTAAGTCCCACCATATCGCGGGCGGTGAGCGCACCTTTGAGAAGAACTGCGATATTTTCCATTTTCTCGCGCTTCCAGTCATCAGCCCACGATTCGTGTTTCGACACAAATTGCGGATAACTCTCCATAAGCACATCCACGATACGCAGTTTGTTGGCCCGTAGCGACGAACCCGTCTCAGTGATATCCACGATCGCATCGACCAGTTCGGGAACTTTCACCTCCGTT
>JARGOZ010000310.1 GCA_029213025.1 Verrucomicrobiales bacterium | reverse complement strand
CAGTCGCGGATCAGCTCAAGATCATCGAGCGGGTGTTTCTCGAAACCACTTTCCCAGAACCATTCGGCGTGATGTTTGCGGGGATAGGGAAAATCACCTTCGTCGAGATCCAGCGCCCAGGGTGTGTTGGGAAAAGTCCGGGGACTACCGTTCTCCGCCCAGGTCCACATATTACTCATCCCCATGCGCACACCTTCGAACATACTGTGATCAGCACCTGCTAACAGACCGATATAACCGTGCCCGGTCGAGTCACAAAAATAGGGAGCCGCAAATTCGCGAACTCTCCCGGAATCAGTCTCCAACGCCAGCACCGATTTGATTTTGTCACCGTCCATCACCACGTCATAAGCGTGGTGACCGAGAAACAGAGAAAGATTCTCTTCCGCCCGGGCAATGCGAAGTTTCTTTTCATCGCCGTATTCTTCATAGGTTCCGGGAGAGGCTTTCGCTACATCCTGAATTTCGCGAACAATGTCGCCGACCGGGTAAAGACCGCCGGGAGTATTACCTTTGGCCCAGACCCGGACTTCCGAGCTGCCGTTGCCGCCTAGAACTCTGCGATTTTGAATCAAAGCGGTTTTCAGGCCCATCCGGGCTGCCGAAATCGCCCCGCAGGTGCCGGCATAGCCTCCACCGATAAACACGATATCAAACTCACCGGCCTGTTCCGGTTTCTCCGGAAGACCGAGCATGGTCCGCCGCCAGGCAGGTAGAACTTCGGAAGAATTGTCGGGAGCCGCTGTGTCGGTGGAAAAAAGAATCGCATCGCAGCGGCCGCAAAAACCGGTCAGATCCTGGAGACGAAGTTCAGACTCTCCAGCTTCCAGTTTAATTTTCCCGCCGTTTTGCCAGTGCCACTGTGCTCCCTCCGTTCCAAATTCCGCGTCCAGCGGAGAGCCGTTTACCGCCAGCCGGAATTTCCCCGGCGTTCCAGCAGCACCCCAATGCGCCACCCAGTCTTTGGTTCGCACCCACACGGTGTATTCTTCCGTTTCGGGAATTGTGATTTTGGTAACTGCATCTTCCACCGGTTTACCCAGTCCGTGGGCGAGTAAATAGGGAGAACCCATGGTTTCGATAAACTGGGTATCAAGTTTCCAACCTCCCCGGTTTTCAAAAGATTCCGCTTCGACAAGTATAGAATCACCGGCCGGGAGATTCAGGGCAAGACAGGAGAGTGCGGCAGTTAGAATTAGACGTTTCATAAGTAGGCAAAGTATTGGTTATGGTTGGGTTTGAACTCCAAGTTCCTTTTCCCAGGCTTCGAGAAATTGTTTATCTGTGATATCCGGAGCCAGTCCCCGCTTCTGCAGGTTTCGTTCATAGGACGCGCGTTTTTCGCGCATCACCGCCTGAAGATCTACGGTTTTACTCTCGTCTACCGCACCCTGATCGCCTGTCTTCTCAATCCAGACATCGAGATCTTCCCGCAAAGACTTCAGTGTTTCCTGATGGCCCGGTAAACCGGCGAGATTATTCATCTCATGAGGGTCATTCTTCAAATCATACAACTCCTCCTCCGGCCGGGTCACAGCCATAAACGGTGCCGCCCATTTCCCCTCCCCGTGCAACACCCGCATCAATGTATCAACAGGATACTGGGAGCGTTTGTATCCGCTGTGTTGCATATAGGGAATCTCCGGATGGAAATTTTTGATATACTTGTACCTCCGGGTCCGCACCGACCGGATTCGGTCTGCCGCATCACCACACCGGTCGCGGGCGGCAAAGAGTTTTTCGTGGCCAGGCCAATCCGGGTCAAACAAGTTGCGACCCGGAAGTCCTTCAGGAATATCCACCCCCGTCTCAGCGAGAACCGAGGGCATCAGATCAAGCAGCGAAATCAGCCGGTCATCCACAGTCCCCCCGTTTGGCTGTTGCGGGTGCCGAATGATTAAAGGTACCCGAATTCCACCTTCGTACAGCCATTGTTTACCTCTGACATGAGGCCGACCATGATCTCCGAAAAACATCACAATGGTATTCTCAGCCAACCCCTCTGCATCGAGACGGTCGAGAACGGCGCCTACTTTGCTGTCGAGAATTTCGATGGAATGCAGATAGTTATCCCAGTCGGCGCGGGTCACCGGATGATCGGGATAATAAGGCGGAATAGGTGCTTCCGGGCGCGAACGGTCGGCGGGATGAAACTTGCGATGTGGCTCTTTGATTTGCACCTGGGCGAAAAACGGCTGACCTTCTTTGCGCTGGCTCCAGTCTG
This sequence comes from Verrucomicrobiales bacterium, assembly GCA_029213025.1. Taxonomy (GTDB): domain Bacteria; phylum Verrucomicrobiota; class Verrucomicrobiia; order Verrucomicrobiales; family DEV007; genus Arctic95D-9. Next base: position 2,431 of record JARGOZ010000310.1, on the reverse strand, counting down.
ATCCATCGAAAAACGTTTTCGGGTCATAGACAAAGTTAAAATGTGACTTGGCGAGGCGTTTCTGTGGTGCTTTGAGACCATGTCCATTGCTGACAAAATATCCGGCTTCCTGCATCATTTCCGTTATGGTTTTCACCGATTCAGGAAGTTCTTTCTTATCGCGAGTGTCGTGATGATGACCGCCGATGGATGTTTGATACCGACCTGTCTGAAAAGCGGTTCTCGATGCGGAGCAGACGGGGGCAGTCGCAAACGCATTCATAAACCGCACCCCACTGGTTGCGATCCGGTCTATGTTCGGCGTATCAACTCCAGGATACCCGTAGCAACTCAGTTCAGGGCTGAGATCATCGGAAATGATCCACATCACATTGAGCCCGTCATCGGCGATGAGTGCAAGCGGCAGCAGGTATAGAAAAATTGCGGAAATGTATTTCATAAGAATATATATAGTAGTAGCTAGATGAATATCACGGAACCAACTCCAGAACCGGGCCGGGACCGAGCAATCCATCACTGCCTCCGAAGGCGTGAATCATTCCGCCCGAATGGGTTTCGGAGGTATCCCGACAAAGGATAAATGTGACCCGGTCGTTGTCGTCGGATTTCAGGAAATTGAGTAACTCCGGCGTGCGGATTCCGAAACTTCCGCCGGTCAGGCTACGGCTCACGGTAAAGGTCCCTAAATGGATGGATCGCTCCGGAGTCGGAGCGGTTTCCCAGCGGATCCCGGAAGTCCAGGTTTCCTGTTGTGGATTGGAAACGCCATATACAGAAAATTGATTAACCTTCGGCAGGTGCGCCGCGAAGCCCCGGTTACAGGGAACCAAAGCGAGATGCAGTCCGGCTGACTTTATCCTTTCTTTATCTACACCGGACAGATCAAAAGACAGCAGGCAACGCCGGTCGTAACCCGCCTGATTGATGGATTTCTTTACCAGCAACCGCGACGCAGCTGTCGTGTTTACCTCGTTGTTCTGGATCAGGTTGGCGAGAGCATCGGGCCGTACCAGATGGTGGGTCGAATCAGGTTCCATCGACGTTTCAGAGAACGGTTGCTCCATTTTTTCAATTCTGCCCTGTTTCAACAAAGCGCGTTCATTTCCCTTCAGTCGCATTTCCCGGTCTTTATCCCGCGACAGTACAGATATTTCTCCATCAACTACTTCAAAGGCAGAGCTTCGCTGACCCGGACTCACCGCAACAGCAAAGCGGGTTCCGTGGTCAACGGCATAGCCGTCGGGAGTTTCCACGACAAATCCATGGGCCGAATCGGGGGCTTCAATCACCGCAGAGCCGAACTCAAGCCGACAGCGCATCCGGCTTTCCAGATACATTTTTGCAGGCGCTTCGAGAACGAGGCTGGCTCCGGAAAGAAACCGGATCGTCGCCACACCGGATTTCAATTCCAGGTAACCTTGAGGCAGCCGGCTCCGGGGCGTAGTGGGTAGTGAACTGACCCACGATGCATTTTCACTGTCGACCAAAACCGCCACATGCTGAAACCGGGATAACGCGGGATGGATCGCGAATCCAGCAGCGAGAAAAACCAGTGCCGCTGCCCCGATTTTCCACCAGCTGGATTTTGTCGATTTGCGAACCTGTGCGGTTTTCTCCTGTAGCGATTCCTGAACCAAAGACTCTTCGAGCAACAGCAAACCGGCGTGTTGCGATGCCAGCTCGACGTAGAGATCCCGCGCCTCATCACTGTTCAGAACCAGATTCTCCAGCTCAGTCATTTCCGACCGGCTCAAGTTTTCATTGAGCTGCTTTTCGAGCAGTGAAGTGAGACGAAATTCCTCCTGCGGGGTCATGACAGTTTCGCGGTTGAAGGATTAGTGAGACATTTTCGCAGGGCCAGCCGGATCCGACTGAGCACCCGGTAGGTCGCTTCCACCGTGCGCCCTACCCGTTCAGCGACATCTTCGATACTGGAATTTCGAAAATACCGCTGCACGAGGATATTCCGGTGAGGCTCGGACAGATCCGCGATACAATCGTGCAGACGGTTGTTTCGTTCTGTAATTTCCTCTGCTCCGCCTTCGAAAGCTTCGGAAAGCCGCTCGTAAAATTCCCGTGAAAAAATGCTCCGGCTTGCCTCGCGATCAATCCGCTTGCGGTAATCGAGCACCCGGTGCAATGCGGTTTTTCTCGCCCATGCAAAGAAATTTGTGCCCGGTTCAAACGAATCAAAAGAACGCCACAGAGCCATTTTCGTCTCCTGAAGAATGTCCTGCGCGTCCGCCGGCGTCGGCACCAAAGTGAAAACGTAGGTCGTCAGGGCATAATCGTGCCTGGACAGCAGAGCGATAAATTCCCCTGTCCGGTCTGATTCCGAAATTTCTTCTTCGGGAGGCATTCCAATTTACAATCTGACATGAATTCATGAAATAATCAGAATCGATTACTCGCGAAAAAACGGGTGTCCAAT
>JARGOZ010000049.1 GCA_029213025.1 Verrucomicrobiales bacterium | reverse complement strand
ATATATCGACAAGGCCGGAAAAGGTGAAGCCTGGAAACGACTCCAGCAGGCCGTCTACTACAACGCTGGTTGGTGCGACGCTTACGGATATTTACTTGTCGCCACCGGGCGCGTTGAAATCATGCTCGATCCCGTCATGGCAGTGTGGGACTGCGGGCCATTCCCCCCTATCCTGAAGGAGGCGGGTGGCTACTTCGGCGACTGGCAGGGTAATGAAGGCCGAATAGACGCCGGCGAAGCACTTGCCACAAATGCGTTTCTCAAAAACGAAGTGGTCCGCATTTTACAGAGCGATCAGTAGGCAATTCAAACAGGCACAGAAGCCGACTTAACAGGGTACAATCACCAACCGTACCCTGTTAACTACCCATTACACTATAGAAATCAAAATTCATCGAATAAGAGTATGACACCCAACGTCTAAACCGGTAAAACAAATCACTATAGAATTGAATGGAGTAGCCATTCGATTCAGACCAACAATTGATTGACAATTACCAAACTGCGACTAAGGTAGCTCCGCAAAGATTTTTAAACATAATGACATCGGTATTAAACAGAAATATTCAACAACCCACGACAGCAGCGAGCTGTTGGTGCGCGACCACAAGTGTCCGCCCGTCCAAACTCGCAATGTCAGAGGTCAGCCGCCCGGAGAGCCATATAGGTTTGCTGGCGAATTATGCTGACGGGATGGTGTTGAGTCTGGGCTTTATCGGTGAAGATAAAAACAGGGAGGCGCGATTCATGTAAGAGTAGATTATTTAATCTAAGCGACTTATGTGAATCCCGCTTCCCGAAAAGAAGCGGGTTTTTTTTGACCAAATTTTAACAACCAACACATTAACAGGATAACGAACGAATTCTTCGCTACGCAAACGGAAGAATCTATAACAAAGAAAACAACCAACTTATTAATAAGAAAGGCCGCCGACAGCGGCAACTGAAGACGACCTTTCTTGAGAGAAGCAAAATGATCAAAGCGATCACGTGCCTGCTCTACCTCGCGGTAACTAAAGCATAGCACTGAAATCCAAACGATCAAGCAAGGTGAGAAAGTATATTCCGCCTGCAGGTGAACTATGTATATATAGTAAACCAAAACAGCTTTTCTCTATGAATTTTTATAGCAACAAACATAGAAAACAGAAGGCTTTTTGGGAGGTGTGCCAACGAAACACTGAAACGTCCGTCGAGAAAACCTGCGGCTACCCTATCGAAAGAAGTGGTAACGGTGTTCGTTCTTTAAAAGTGAGTGATAAGTTCGCTAACAGTAATGAAAGCAGATTTGATAACAGGAACAACGCGCTTCAAAACACCAACTCCGTTTATCCGAACCGGACTATAAAACGTTAATGAGGGTTAGTCGCCTGGATGATACGGCAGGGCTTTAGACCTTGATGGTATAATAAACGAAACGCAGCGATCTTCTGAATTCGAAACAGCAATCTAACATCAGCAGCTTATCACAAATTAAATAAAGCAGGCCGCGCACCAGCGTGCACGACCGTTTCCAAATCGGACGACGCCCGGGGCAGCACCGGGGCGGCTTGCCAAATTTAAAAGACCAAAACGACGAAAGGAATTCAATTAGGTCTCTTTCGTCCTTTTGGTCTTTTGATTCATATGGGGATGCATGTTACCGTAGTGGCGATGCTGATTTGCACCCAGCGTGTGGTGGGTGCAACTCCCACCGTCTCCATTTAATACATTTATATATGCGCTCATGTTCCAGGGGGGCGACAGAGACTCCAAATCTCCGTGGGTCAGGTTCGATTCCTGAAGCGTGTGCTTTTTTCATTTTATAGCCAGTGAGCAATTGTGGTCATTGTGGCCGGTTGAAAACCGGAGGAATCATGTTCGATCCCTGGACTGGCTGCTTTCTTTTAAAGGCTGGATAGCTGAGATAGATTAGCGCGTCGCTGAAGACGTCGAGAGATTGGTGCAATTCCAATTCCAGCCACTTTATTTTTAATGATATATAGCAGGTCGACAAGTGTCGGTTCGGGGCTCATAACCCTGGATTGCCTGGAGCATTACCAGGGTCTGCAACCAATTTTGCCCCATTGATGTAATAGTAGCCTGCCTGTCTGTCGAACAGGTTGAGTCGGAGCGTAACCGGCATGGGGCGTTACTTTGCGATAACAGGTGTTGTCCTCACAAGCGGTCTGTAAAACCGTTGTCTGAAAACAAGCTGAGAAGTTGACGGGTGGAGCGTTACCACCAGCACCTACCAAATTTCAAAATCCTCTGAAACATTTAAGTGATGTTCCGGTCTTTTAAACCGGCAAAGAAGGGGCAGTACCTTCCAGGGGAATCAATTTTATTAAAGGGGGCGCATGTACCATAGTGGCGATGTTGTCTGGCAGACAGTGTGTGGCGGGTGCAATTCCCGTCGTCTCCATTTTCCTTTTAAAGCCCATGTAGCCCAACAGCAGAGGCAACGGTCTTAGACACCGGAGGTTGCGGGTGCAAATCCTGCCATGGGCACCAATTTTTCAGAACGGGGCCTTAGTTTAAAAGTAGAACCACTCTTTTACACAGAGAAGACGGGGGAGCGTTACCTCCAGGCCCTACCACTTTTAAAGCACTACGCAATCGGATCGAAGTTACAAGCTTTGTTGGTTCGAATCCAGCCGTCTCCACTTATGGAGATGACGCCAATGGTTTGGCAACAGTTTTAGGTACTGTCATATTGATATTACTTCCTCACACTCGCGTAGTGCTTTTCTCTTTCAAATATAGAAAACGTAGCGCAGACACTTTTATCTGCGCCGCAATACAGATAATAACTTTAAACAATTTGGCTGCCTGGAGTCGTCAGATACCCTTGTCGAAAGGCAGGGAAAGGTGAGTTCCCCGAGCTCGCCGCCTTGATTCTTCGGAATCGAGGACAACCAGGCAAACCCAATCCTGTGAGTTTCGCAGTCTTAAAAACTGCGGAACTATGCTGGAAGATGGGAGATGCTTCCGTTGCGGATGGCAAATGCTCAAGCAACGGGTGGAGGTAGCAGCCCACAGAATCTCTATGCAAACATCGACAGCTAAGGATGAAGGGTAATCACATGGTGCAAGGAGCATTTTGTCGCTAAGTGCTGTGTGGTAGTTGATCGGTAACGGATCATTTCTTTACGGAGATGATCCGAAGTCGCGTAAACGGTTCGAGACCTGAGACATCAGGCCGGGCAGGAGGCGTGTGGCATTCGGTAGTCCAAAAAACTATGGAACCGCAGGACGTGCACGTCTCTCAGGGAATAACATATAGCTCAAGGTAGAGCATTTGACATTAAATCAAAAGGTACGGGGTCACTCCCGTTTTGTTTATTACAAACGCAAAGTCGCGTCCACGATTGTTGCGAAAATGGCTTAATCCCTGACTGGCTTCGGCCGGAATCAGGGTCCAAAGGAGCTCGCAAGGCGCCTGCGGATCGATGGAAAGTTGCACGTCTGAGGTTAGCGCCTCTTCACGGCACGCGAGTGTCGGCGGTAGGCTGAACATTGAGTAGTCGCAATTGAATAGGTCTCACGCAGGACCTGTAAACTAAACTGCAGCCATGTAGAGATACGTCAGGTGGAGCCCATAGCTCCGGTGGCGTGGAATGAGTCGGGAAGGCGGGGTCTGCAAGCCTCGCGATAATCCGGCGCAAGTCTTTACCGAAGTGGGTGTCCTTCTCAACCCGCTTTTCTCATAATATGGGGGCGTATGTTCCATAGTGGCGATGCTGCCTTGCACGCAGCGTGTGGTGGGTGCGAATCCCACCGTCTCCATTTTTAACTTTATATATGCAGGTCGATAAAGGTCGGTCCGAGGCTCATAACCTTGGAAAGCCCGGAGCGTTACCGGGACCTGCAATCCTTTTCCGTGGTGAGGTCGAAGTAGTCGAGATACCGGTTTTGGAAACCGGGGAAAGCAGGTGCGAGTCCTGCCACCGCGATTTAAATCAAACAAACGCGTGAGAGCAGTAGAATGGATTGGAAATCCGTTCAACACAACCCATGCAAACCAGGAACGGATTATCAATCCATTCTACTTATTCGAAACATAACTAAAGTCTCCCCCGTTCGTCAGGGCGCAACCAAGCTCTTTGGAAAGTAGCAGCAGTATGTCATTGTGGTTGGCATCCGGTATTTCCCATAAGGTAGTGTGGCCAGGGAACGCTTCGTGCAATTCCCTGGCCATGCTGACGGGAATAATGTCATCCTGCAATCCGTGGATAATGTGGAGGTTAAGCTCGGCTTTCGCAGCGGTCAGCTCCCGTATCGATTTGAGATTATCGTATCGATCAGCAGCCAGCATTGGGATTATTTTCCCGAACATCTTCTCCCCCATCTTTTGGACCGACGTGAAGGGCGCAATTAGTATCCCCTTCCTGATTGAGTGCCGCACAGCGGTTTCCAACGCAACTGCAGAACCAAGAGAGTGCCCCATTACTTTGAAGCGGTTCCCCACATCGGATCTTTCGATAGAAAATCTAGCGGCCAACTTTTCAATGAGATCATCGATACAACGTTGAATCAGTTTGCGATCCGGTTTCCCTTCACTGTCTCCGAATCCCGGATAATCAAAGAGAACAAAAGCATCTGAAGATGGCGGTGCAAAGAATGTCACTGTCAACCAATCCAGAGCAACCGATGCGTTGCCGCCGAATAGCAGCCATATAGATTCCGGAGTGGCACGAGGACCACAATCGAGAAAAGCCGACATTTTGATTGGTCCGCTCTCATACCGGACCTGCTCCAGAGATGTTTTCCATTGGGCGTAATCAGGATTCGAATCATAGCGGCGCGGCAGGTAGACAAGGTTCCGCCCGCGGGAACTGATCATCTCTACGATGATCTTAATGCCCAGTCGTAGCATCTCCCCCCTACTAAGCGACCTCATTTCCACAGGATTCATAATTTTGATAAAATATTCACTTTAATCCTAACACATTTTTACACGAGGTCGATAAACGTCGATTCGGGGTTCATATCCCTGAAAGGCTGGGGCAGCGCCTGCGGAGCATTACCGGGCCTGGATCCAATTTTAGTAAAATGATAGACACCACATTCGATTTAATGATAAAACATATCCGGGCCAGCGAATGAATTTAGCAGACGATTACAACGTCTACCTTTGAACTCAACAATCATTATGAGTCTAGCAACCCACAATCAGCGGCGCCGGTCTTGGGGACCGGTCGGCCGTGGGATGCGAACCTAACAGGAATCAGGTTGTCCGAAGTGGCCACACAGGACATTTATATTTTCCTCGAGGCAGGTGCAGCAAGGCTGGGACGGGAATCATAATCCCGGATGGCCCGGAGCGTTACCGGGACCTGCTACCAATTTTTCGCTAATTATTGAAGGTGAGCGCCGGAGCAGGAGAGCCGAACCTGCCTGTAAAACAGGTACCCGGGAGCTGAGTCGATGCAAACCCGACCTCACCCATTTTCCACGTTTTTGGAGGCGCGCAAGGCTGGCGTGCTTATCGGTCTTGAAAACCGTGATGACCCTGACCGGTTGTGGGAGTTCGATCCTCTCCGCCTCCGCCTGTATCCGCTGCCTACTTGAACAACCCAACGATCGACCAACCTTCGGAATCGCGCTGATTATTGGTAAAAAGACGGCAATTTCCCCACCCCCCAAAAATAGATCCGCTCAGTAGCTCAAAAGTAGAGCGCCCGCCTGATAAGCGGAAGACGGAGGAGCGTTACCTCCCTGAGCGATTACATCCCCGAATCCTGGCATCAATTCTGCTCTGCATGCGAATTTAAACGATACTGAACAACACAATGGAGCTACGCCTGCGAATCATCATGAATGAAAAAGGGGAAACCACAGATCTCCAGCTAGGGAAACTGACGACTATCGGTCGTGCTGATTCAAACCGGATTCAAATCCAACAGAGTTACATTTCACAAAGACACGCCAGAATAATTGAAACCGATGGCGGCACCTTTGTGATTGAAGACCTCGAATCGAAAAACGGTACCTTCGTCAACGATATTCCAGTCGATGGGACAACAGAAATTGCCGACGGCGATATTCTTCGCTTCGGAATCGCGGCCTGCAGCGTCGTCAGGCCGGATTCGACCTCAGCTTCGCCCCCCCCTTTGGTCGCATCGGCATCGCCGAAAAAGCTGATAGTCAAAGGAAGTCGCAGTCGGGAAACGTACAATCAGACTTTTCCCTCATCGTATTGTACACAGAGAAAAATCACCGGTAGAGCAAAGAAAGACAACAAGAAGGTCTATCTCGCTGACAAAATGAAGCAGAGAAAGCGATCCGGCCTGAAACTATACGATCCGTCTTCGGTATAGCACACCTTTTCCTCAAACGACATAAATACGTCATTTTTGCTTCCCTTCCGATTCGATTTCTGGTTCAATTCGGCCTGAATCGAATTGATAATGAGGGTTAGTCTGAAGCGAAAACTGGATTCCGGTGAAACTCAAAATTTCGATCTGAAAGAAAACAGAGTGACCATAGGAAGGGATCCGCACAACAACATCAGTGTTGATGAAACATGGATCTCTTCGCGTCACGCCATCATCACCTGCAATGGAGACGACGAATTTTCCATTCAGGACTGTGAATCGCGCAACGGCACTTTTGTAAATCAGGACAAGGTTAAAGACATTATGCCTTTCAAAATTGGCGACGTAATCCGTATCGCCTATGTCGACTTTGAAGTAATAGAGAAACCTCCGTCCAACGCAATTCCGGTAATTCCCTTAAGCGAGAGAAGAAAAAGTTTCGGCAAGGTCAACACCCGGTGAACAGAAAGATTCAATTTCCTTTTATACTCAAACAAAACAAGGAGTGCTTGTTAGCATTCCTTTTTTATTGCCAAATTTTCCGGCTTTAGAACGAGGTGTAGCTCAGTCTGGCCAGAGCACCGGTTTTGGGTACCGGTAGCCGCAGGTTCAAATCCTGTCACCCCGACCAATTTACATGACGCTGTGTCCGAGTAGTAAGGTCAGTGGTTGCAAACCACCATATGCAGGTGCAAATCCTGTCAGCGTCTCTCTTTTTCTATCATTTATGATTTACCATTGATCATTCCAGGCAGGCTTCGCCCGCCCAATGCGGGAGCCAAATGATCAATCATCAATGAAAAAATCATAAATGACTTATCCCTGTAGTGTAGTGGCTTAGCACAGCTGACTTTCTATCAGCTATCCCGGGTTCGAATCCCGGCCGGGATGCCAATTTTCAACTTCAATTCCTCTGAAGCATTAAAGTGATGCACCGGCCTTTTAAGCCGGTGAAGAAGGGGCGGTACCTTCCAGGGGAACTTTTCAAATTTATACCGGTCGTGGTGTAGGAGCAGCATTCTACATTGTGAATGTAGCGGAGCGGGTGCAAATCCCGTCGACCGGTCTCTTTTCAGTCCATCCTACTTTATCTATCACATTTTATGTTCAGCAGTGAGGACCAGGGTTCCTTCGTAACTATAACGGTCCTAAGGTAGCGACAATCGAGCGATCGATCCAGCGACAGCGACGAAATTCTCCCGTAGAAAGACATCGCGTGATCAGTGTCCTGTCAGAAATGACGGGATCTACATCGACGGCCTTTTTGGCCACACCCTGCCAAGGTTCTCTGAACACCTTTTCCTATACCAAAAGCCAAAAGCGTTGTTGGTCTAAAAGTATGACGTCAGTCTTCCAAACTGAAAAAGCCGGAGCGTTACCGGCACAGCGCACCAATTTCAGAGGGTACCCTGTACGCTCAGTGAGTGTACAGGGTACACTCGAATTTCTATACCTTATAATACGCCAGGGTGGCAGATAATTGCGCCGATCTTGTAAATCGGAATATGCGGGTGAAAACCCTGTCCCTGGCTCCACTTTTCTCTGTCTTTCGGATTGTAGCTCAATGGTCAGAGCACCTGACTCATAATCAGTAGGTTGTGGGTTCAAATCCCACCAGTCCGATTCATACACCACTAATTCTACCGATCTCTTGTCATGTCCAACAAACTCAAAGAAATCACTTTGGAAGAGGTCGACGCATTAAGCGAGAGTAGAAGAAAGCAGCTCCAGTCCAATATTGGCAAACTGAAACTTCTCTACTTTCTCCGCGGAGCCGGCTTTGTCGTGGCGGTATTTGTGCCTTACCTGAACGGGTTTGGCATAAGCCTGTCGGAAGTTCTTATTCTCCAGGCCATTTTCGGCGCGGCTCTTTGTATTTTGGAAATTCCTTCCGGATACTACTCCGACGTCTACGGCAGGAAGAACGCTCTCGTGATAGGTTCGATCGGACTGACACTTGGTTTCGCAATCTATTCGATTTCGTCGGGTTTTTTGGGATTCCTGATCGGTGAGTTGGTTCTTGCGATCGCCATTTCCTTTATCTCCGGTGCCGACACCGCAATGACCTGGGATACACTTGCGGAGCTCGGACAAGAATACGAGTTTCGCAGGGTCAAAAGCAGCCAGTCATTTCACATGAATCTTAGCGCAGGAATCGCAGGATGCCTAGGCAGTTGGATTCTCCAACATGTCTGGAGACTTCCTGTCCTACTGGAAACTGCCTGCTACGCTTTGACGATCCCTCTGGCTTTATCTTTAGTTGAGCCGGCGAGAGTCAAACTAAGTAACAAGCGCGGAGTCTTTCGCGGGATTTTCGACATCGTTTCCGAAACAACAACACTGCAACCATTAGTAAGGCAAACGATTCTGCTCTCAGCTCTCGTAGCAGTCAGCACCCTGGCCGCCTTCTGGTTGACCCAATCCTGGCAACTTGAAGCGGGTCTACCCATTGCCGCGTTTGGTATTGCCTATGCCGTGTTACGAATGGCCGTAGCCGTCAGCAGTCTCCTTTCCAACCGGATCGTCGAGACTCTCGGCTACTACCGAATGGTTGGACTCTGCATCGCTCTCGTAGCTGTAGGCTATCTGGTGACGGCCGGATTCCAGGTCATTTGGGCCATCCCCGTGCTAATCTGTTTCAGCATCGTTCGGGGACTGGGCATCGTCGTGTTTTCGGAAAAACTGAACGACCTGCTCCCATCAGATCGACGTTCAACTATCCTCTCGCTGGAGAGCCTGATCTGTCGTCTGATGTTCGTGCCGCTGGCACCCATACTCGGCCATCTCGCCGATGAATTAGCTCTCAAATGGGCACTGTTACTGTGCGCAGGACTTTTTCCGGTGACGGCAGGATTCCTCGTATTCCTTTCATGGAAAATCGAGACCGATTCAGCGAAAGACACCGTTTTGGCAGGTCAAACTGCAGAAGTTTAAACATTAACCTTTTCCCGGATGGGAGCCGCCATGCTGCTCCCATCCAAACGGGGACTTAGTTCGAAAGTAGAACCACTCTTCGACATAGAGAAGACGGGGGAGCGTTACCTCCAGTCCCTGTTAACAACAAATTTAATACGCTCCTGTAGCTCAGCGGAAGAGCAGAGGTTTACGAAGCCTTTGGTCGCAGGTTCAAATCCTGCTGGGAGTGCCAATTTTAAAGCCCCTATCGTCTATGTAGTTAGGACATCAGGTTTTCAACCTGAAGAACTCGGCGCAAATCCGGGTGGGGGTGCTTTTTTTAAAAGCCTACGTGGCCCAATTAGCAGAGGCGTCAGAATGAGATTCTGAAGGTTGCAGGTGCGAGTCCTGTCGTAGGTACCAATTTCTAAATCAAAGAGCGGCATTCGTTCAATAGCAGGATGCGGGCGTGCCAAGCCTGAGACCCCGGAGCGTTACCGGGATGCCGCACTATTTCATACCCGCTTTTCTTGCGAGACGCAGCGAGGATGGATTCTGCCAGGGCGTACGAGGAATTATCCGCAGGGCTGTGTGAGTTCACACTGTCCAAGGATCATTCAAGCGCAACGCAGGCAGAATCCACCGCAGCAAGTCGCAGTAGAAATTCCTATAAGAAATGCGGGTAATATGCGAGGCGTTCCCGCAACGGTCTTCTAAGCCGTCGACGTTAAACCGTGGGTCGGAAGTCGGGAGGTTCAATTCCTCCGCTTCGTATTAACCATTTATTTACCTCTGTAGTGAAACAGTATCACGCCGGATTGTTAATCCGGAATTCATGGGGCGGAACCATGTGGAGGTGTGCTTTACGGCTCGTAGCTCAACAGTAGAGCAACCGGTTTTTACCCGGTAGGTTGAGGGTGCGAATCCTTCCGGGCTGACTATTCAAAACATCAAGTAGAGAGGTAGGTTGGACTGGCAGTCCATCTGGATATTTTGTTTCCGTAGCTCAGCGGAAGAGCAGGAGTCTTCGAAACTCAAGGTCGTAGGTTCAAATCCTACCGGGAACGTATTTTTAAATGGCTGCGTAGCCCAACAGCAGAGGCGTCCGGCTTAAACCCGGTTCAGTGCAGGTGCAAATCCTGCCGCAGCTACCATTTTCACCGAATGAAAGGAGCTTCAACCAGACAAGCGCACTGGCATTGCCTGCTAAGCAATTGGTACCTCGGAAGAGGTATGGGGTGCAAGTCCTCGGAACTCCGCTTTCTTTTCAAAGGCTGTGTGGCCCAATTGGCAGAGGCGGCCGGTTCAAAGCCGGACGGTTGCAGGTTCGACTCCTGTCACAGCTACCATTTTTATATCCTATCGTAGCTCAATAGTAGGGTGCTCGATCGATAATCGAGGGGTTGCAGGTGCGAATCCTGCCGGTCGGACTTCAATTTTTAAAGCAGAGTGGAGCAGTGGCAACTCAACAGATTCATGATCTGAAGGTCGCGGGTTCAAATCCCGCCTCTGCAATTCTTTAAACCAGCGTAGCTCAACGGGTTAGCACTTCTTTTGCACGGAAAAGATTGTGAGTTCGAATCTCATTGGCTCCTGATTCTTTTCAAAGCGTCGGCTGGGCATTGGCGAGCCCAGGAGATTGTAACTCACCCGCCACCGGCTGTGCAGGTTCGACTCCTGCCCGACGCACTTTTTCTCTATCCTTTTTAAAAGCCCATGTAGCCCAACAGCAGAGGCGCCGGTCTTAGAAACCGGAGGTTGCGGGTGCAAATCCTGCCATGAGCACTAATTTATTCCCGAGTAGCACATGTAGTAGTGCGCCGGACTTTGACTCCGGATGACGGGGTGCAAGTCCCTGCTCGGGCGCTTTTTTTATCGAAATCGTAGGATGGACTGCTAGTCCGTCCGGCGATGTGCATGATTTTCGGACGGACTGGCAGTCCATCCTACAAATCAACTTTCTCAGCAGTGAGGCTAAGGGTTACTTCGACTCATAATCGCCTTGTCGTGGGTTCGAGTCCCACCCTTCCGTCTCTTATGCCGGGGGTAGCTCAGTTGGCAGAGCGGGATACGTCCCTCGCCGGATTTCTCTGAGATAAAGTCTTTAACATTTTTGCGAAGGTGAAGATTGAGTTTCTCCGGCTTGGTTACGAAACGGGGTTGTAGGCCTCGTTATTTTACTCAGTCCGGTATTCTCCGGTGCCTTTACCTGACCCAACAACCAGGTTCAGATTACCTAGTCGTCACTCAAAACAATTCTTCGATCAAATCGAATCTGTACCGGGCGATTATTATTCGGAAAAATTTTCGCAAACTTTGAGATCTGATCCGCTGACGCCTCAACCGGCTCTGCTAATACATACCACTGGACGCCCTCGGTGCATGGAGGAGTCGTGAGAGAGCCCTGGTAATGATAATACGACAAATCAGCGGGAAGAAAGTGCTCTACATTAATCTCCTGAGCATTTTTCGTGGCTTCATCAGCCACTTCCGGCATATCGGTCCAGAGTTGTTTCAGAAATGAATTTTCATTTCCTTCTTTTATAAATACACCTACAACAAGCAGGTTCCCCGCCTCGTTTGCATGAACGAGATGACATTCCATATCAAAAGAATCACCGTCGACAGTGTGTTCACTTTTGTGGTGAAAATGAAACTGTTTCAACTCGTACGCCTTGTCACCGACAGACACCGTGCTGCCTTCCCGGTAAGATTGAACAATGGTGTGGCCATTGTTTTTCAAATCGACCGAAGTAGGTTTGTAATCCGTTTCCAGATCTGTTAGGTCCTGAGGCTGAGATGCCGAACTGAGATCGATCGGAGATTGATTTTTGCCGCTTTTTGCCACCGTCCACGCCGGATCCAAATCAGCCCAATGCTCAGGTCCGGTGTCGCCGTTGTAAGACCAATGCGCTTTGTGATCGTGAGTGGCCTTATGGACTTCAGGCGGGACGCTGGAACGCTCGCAGGACGAAAGAATGAGACAGGGAACTATTGCGGTAAGGATAAAACGGTTCATACCGTGAATCTTTGCGAAAATTCAACATTAGCAAAGAAAAGTTCTGATTTAAAAACCCTGCAATTTCTTTAACCGCCGGATGGTCCAACAGTTAGGATATCGCACTCTGAATGCGAAGATCACGGTGCAATTCCGTGACCGGCTGCCATTTTTTATACACTTTTCGAAGCAGTGAGGAAAGGGATACTTCGTCATCCAAGACACTGGTCTGCAAAACCGGCTCCCCCTTAACCGGGGGATTCAAACCCTCTCCAATTTCCTCTTCGAATTCCCTTTTGGGGTAGTGAGGAGCGAGATACTTCGCTGTTAACGAACCCATAGCTTGCTCCGTTTTTCTCCCCAATCTTTATAGGTCATATAAGTCGTATAGGGCCTATTTCTCAAACCCAACAACTAATGAAAGGAGTGACGAATATGAAATTCAACAAGATCCTTAAAAACCAGAAAACACAGCCTAATACACATAACCTCGCAGGAGGTCAGGCCCATCGTTTGTCTGATAAAGCTGAGCTGGTAACGATATTACTAACCAGCTTTCTTGACGACAAATACTACCGTAGCGGGAACGAATCCGCGAAGCGGATCACCGAGCTGGTCGACCGGATCGAGGATAAGAAATTCGTCGCTAAAGCCGCTCTTTACGCCCGTCGTGAAGCAGGCATGCGATCAGTCTCTCACCTCGTAGCCGGCGAAATCGGTCACTCAGTGAAAGGAGAGCTATGGACTAAAGATTTCTTCAACCGGGTAGCCTACCGGGTTGATGACGTTCTCGAAATCCTCGCTTACTCAATCGCCGTTCACGGTAAGCCGCTTCCTAACGCTATGAAGAAAGGTCTGGGTCAGGCCCTCGCTCGATTCGATGCGTATCAACTCGCGAAATACCGAAAGGATTCAGCCGAGCTCAAGCTCGTCGATGCGGTGAACCTCGTTCACCCACCTCACTCGGAGGCGCTCGGTCAGTTGGTCAACGGAACGCTCGCTCCGGCGAACACCTGGGAAACCAAACTGACTCAGGCCGGTCAGGATGCTGAATCTGATAGAGATAAAGCAAACCGTAAAGCGGAAGTCTGGGCTGACCTTGTCGGTCAGCGTAAGATCGGATACTTCGCACTTCTTCGGAACCTGCGAAACATTCTCGAACAGGCACCTGCGATTCTTGACGATGCGGTAGAACTCCTCGTGGACGAAAACCTCATTCATAAATCGTTGGTGATGCCTTTCCGTTTCCGGACCGCTCTCGATGCTCTCGAGCAGGCCGATCTCCCTCGTGGTCGACGTCAGAAAGTGGTCAGCGCGCTTAGTAAAGCAGCTGACATCTCTCTGGACAACGTGCCACGTTTCGATGGTCGGACATTGATCGCCCTGGACAGCTCCGGTTCTATGATCGGTAAGCCAATGAAAATCGGTTCGCTGTTCGCCTCGGTTCTCTACAAAGTGAACGACGCTGACTTCATGCTGTTCAGCGGTGATGCAGAGTACGTCAATCTAAATACAGATGACGCCACTTTGACTCTCGCTCAGCGTGTGGAGGAAAAAGCACAGTGGGGCGGAACCAACTTCCACGCGATCTTCAAGAAAGCGAAGGGAGCATACGACCGGATCGTGATCCTCTCTGACATGCAGGCATGGATGGGCTACTACTGCCCGAAAGAAGCCTTCAGCAAATACGTCAAGAGAGTGGGTCAGCGACCAAAAGTCTACTCATTTGACCTCGCGGGATACTGAACTCTCCAATTCCCGGAACAGGATGTCTACACCATGGCCGGATTCTCCGACAAAACCCTGGATACGATGCGATTCCTCGAAGAAGACAAAAGCGCTCTGATTCGTGAAATCGAAAACATCGTTTTGTAGATATATAAACTTTCGTCGATAAGACGAGCCATCACGCACTCCGGTGGCAGGTCTCAGGAGTGCAATTAGGTAAAAACAACAGTGGAAAGCGGGCCGGTTGCTTCGGTGACCGGCCCGTGTTTTCGTTGCTAATAACGCTCGCGATGTAGGATGGACTGCTAGTCCGTCCACATCTCGAAATTGCCGGACGGACTAGCAGTCCATCCTACATTTTCTAAGTCCAAACGGACTATTCATCCACAAATTTCCAGCCTTTTTCTATCAACTTTTCGCTAACCCATCTCGTTGATTCACTTTCGTCTATTCCAGCTTTACGGGAATTGTTTCCAATGTACTGAAGCGTCTTCCATAGGTGCTCCGAATCCCGAATGATTCGATCATAGCTTTCTTGTTGCCAGAGAGCGCCATCCTCACCTATGGCTTTATTGATTTCTGTGGAAGTCCATTGTTTTCGCCTTTGCAGGATGTCTTCCAATTTATTATCCTCCAGCGGCCGCATTACCAAGTGGACATGATTTGGCATCGCAACAAAAGCTCCGAGATCATATTGTTTCCCGTCAAATTTCTCCAGGCTCTCAACCACAATCTCCCGAATTTCCGACTGCTTCAAAACACAACTACCCAAACCCTGATCCAACCATTTCTCAGACCGAGCCATCAGTGTCCGGCTCAATTGCTCCCACTTATCTTTGTGCTTTTTGATCTCTTCTTCGGTAGGCTCCGGCTCCAATCCATTGAAGTGCCTTTCACGCCATTCTTTTCGAATCTCTCGCAACTCAGCGAGCTTCGACTGCGGTAAAGAATCCGCCAATCGAAAGGTCACGAAATATGTCGCCCCTCTCTGCCGCCAATGCGGCAAATCGCGATGATATACAGTCACCTCTCCATGCGGATCAAACGCACGAAAACCGTCTGGAGGCTCATGAAACATCACGAAGCCTAACTCAAAGTAGGATGGACTGCTAGTCCGTCCACGCTCGCATCGCCAATTTTTTCGGACGGACTAGCAGTCCATCCTACAAAATTCCCCTCTCAACATTAACCAAACAAACCAAAATCAACATGACACCTCTGAATCAAACACGTACTCCGGAGGAACTTCGTAACCTTGCCGAATCTCTCGGCCCGGCTGAACGTCTTCTGGATTTGATCATCAATTTTCCGGACCACCTCTGGCACAACCGCCCCGGTGTGATCGAGGACGGTAAATGGAAATCCGCGACTAAAGAACAAATCCGTGAGTTCCACGAAAATGGTCAACTCACTGGTAGACGAGAGTTTCGTCAGCCCGGACCGAACGTCGAAGCGATCGAGCGTGTCTATGGTGCCCTTGCTGACATCTGGACTGCGAACAACGAACTCGCTGCACGTCTGGCTTCCAACATCATGCTGGAAACTGACTGGCGTGATATGAAAGTGGTTTGCGCTGCTTTCATGCTGGTCCAGAAACGTTCCGGTGAGCCTATCTTCAACGATGCTCGTGGCAGCGGTCGTGAAGTTCTTTTCTACGACGACGACTTCCGTGAAGTCGGTGAAGCGATGGTGAAATTCTACCGCCGTGGATCTAACAAAATGATGAACCCGAAACTGATTCAGCGAGTCGGTCAGGTTTTGTCACTTCCCGGTGTCGCCGACATGAATCGTACTCTCGAATTCGGTAACCCACAGAAGCGAAAAGCTTTCACCGGTCGTTACTATAAAGCAGTTCGAGACTGGATCACATTCCGTGAAAGCAACGAATCGATGCTGGCAGGTTTGAAACGTGGTGGTTTCGCTAACTCAGTGAAATCGCTCAGCCGTATGGTGGGTTACAAACCTCAATCGCAGCGTTACTTCGAGATTCTCGACTGGCCGCAGAAACAACACTCTGATGGTCACCGTTCGATCGGTCTTAACGGTTTACTTTCTATAGAGAAAGTTTCGTTCGACGGGTTGTCAGAAGCAGAAATCTGCGAAAAGATCATCAGCGAAAACCTCGGCTGGAAACAGATCGTTGGTCTGCTTCCTAAGGAACTTGGTCTAACTCCGGCAATCTTTGTCGCAGCGATGCCACGTCTTTCCGATAAAGAACTGGTGATTCTGACACCGACATTCGAAGAATTCGGTTTGCTCGATCATCCCGAAATCAAAGAACGTTGGCAGAGTGCCCTCAGCACTCAGGAAGACCAGCGGTCTCGACACATCGCGAAGAACTTGAAAAACCGTGAGAACGCGGCGGAAATGGAACAGGCTGCGGACAAAGTGGTAGCGAAAGCTGTGGAATCAGCGACTCGCGAAGCTGACATCCACATCCAGTTCATCATCGACATCAGTGCTTCGATGGAAGGTGCAATCGACCTTTCAAAAGAAGCGCTATCGATGATCGCCCAGGGTTTCCCACAGGATCGAGTTCATATCTCGGCCTTCAACACCGTCGGTTACCTGCTTCGTCCACGACACTGGTCGGGTAAAGGTATCGATCATATGTTGCAGTCCGTTCAGGCAGGTGGTGGAACTAACTATAGTTCCGGTCTGGCTGTATTCCGGGCCAACCGTGTTCGGGTTCCTGACAACGCGGATCTTATTCTCTTCTGTGTGGGTGATGAAGCCGGTGAATCCGGTGAAAACTTCGCCCGCTTCGCACAGCAGTGCGGATACCAACCAAGTGCGATCGCTCACATCGTGAACGTCGCGAAAGGTTGGTCACGAGGTTCGACCGTTCGTCGGGCAAGTGAAGTCCTCGGAGTTCCCTACACTGAAATGGCTGTCGAACAGTTCACTGATGTGTATCAGGTACAGAGAACTCTCAAGGCGCTTCTGGAATCCCAGCCATACAAGTCGGCAGAACGTGTGTCACTGGTAGAGAAAATCCTCCAGACACCGCTTCTCACGAAACCTTATTAACAACTAACTATTCAGGTATGAGCAGCTCGGTGGTTGGCTCCCTCTTTTCGAGGGAGCTAATCGCCGACAGCTTAGCCGTTTACGTAGAATGGATTGGTAATCCGTTCTTGATCAGCAAAGGCACTGCTGGACGGATTACCAATCCATCCTACGTAACCCTTTAGCCTTTATATACACTTTTCAAGAAGCCCTGCAATCGGCTCGAAGTTACAAGCATAGTTCAACGGTTAGAACTCGTCCCTTTTAAGGACGTGGCCGCCGGTTCGATTCCGGCGTGTTTACGATAACACTTCCTCACACTCGCGGGGCTTCTTATTCTTTTATTCGGAGTGTACAGGGTACGCTCATCACTTTTGAAGCGAGGCAATCGGCTCGAAGTTACACGCATTAGCTCAAAGGTAGAGCACTTGTTTGATACACAAGCTGTTGCCGGTTCAATCCCGGCATGCAATCCAAAACCACTTCATCACACTCGCCTCGCTTCAACATTCTTTTCATTACTTTTGTCGCCGTGTAAACGGTTCGAAGTCACAAGCAAATGGGGGTTCGAGTCCCTCTATCCAAACACACGGATATAGCCAAATAGGTAAAGGCACTGAGTTAAGGTCTCAGCATTGCGTAAGCAATCCAACTTCCTCACACTCACGCGGCGGCAATTTCAATTTTCCACGGCGAGCAATCGGCTCGAAGTCACAAGCATGTTGCGGGTTCGAATCCCGTCAGGGCCACCTATGGCCTTGTAGTTCAATGGTAGAACAGCAGAATAGTAATCTGACGATAATAATACTTCATCACACTCGCACGCCGTGATTCTCTTTAACTAACAAATCATCCCTCATGGACTACCGAAACTTTCTCCAAAACACAGCTGAAGAATATCGGCTCCCCTACTTTGGAAATGGCTCAGTCTGCGACGGAAAAAGGACATGGAAGATTCGGGATGATTCACTTCGTCCCGGATGGTACCGTTTCCGACCATCAGGTCGAGCACTCGATGCGATCGAATCCATCGCCCCCGAGGCTTTCGAATGGGAATCCCGTGGAATCAAAGGCCCAAACCCTGGCTACCACGCCATCGGTCGTTTCGTCGGCGACACTCGTCAGGCCCATCTTTACGATCTCCCCGAAGACGAAGATCTCGAACGCTTCACACCCGTGACCGCGTGGGAGTGGTTCGATGGCAATCTCCTCCTCGGAGCTATCGAATTCGAAACCGACGCGGAAACCGCAGTTCGTGAAGCCTACGAAGACGAAACCTCTATCGAAGCAATTAAAGCGGTAACCCCGGCACTCGCCAACGCATTCATCCTTGAAACCACCGCGCGTGAACTTGGCAGAGAAGCGGTTCGACGACGTGAAGAAACTCGTCTCCTCCGCGAACAGGATGCGAAAAATCGCGCCAATCAGGCTCGTATCACAGCGGCGGAAAATTCTATCGAAGGCCGCATCGCCATCGCCCTGTCCCACTCAGGGGCAGAACTCATCGATTGGCGCCGCAACGGCGGAGGCACAGTCGCAGTTCGATACCGGGTCGGTGGTCAGAGAATCGAATGCATCATTGATTCGAACACACTCAGCATCGTTGACTCAGGGATCTGCCTTGATGGTACTGACGGAGAACTCAACCTGACCAGCCTGCCATCAGCAGTGCAGGAAGCCATCGATACCGGTCAACTACACGTTTACCGACGTGGATAAACATTAATCGGCTGTATTCACCGTAGGATGGACTGCTAGTCCGTCCACGGTGTGCAGCCGTGAAATGCGGACGGACTAGCAGTCCATCCTACATTTCAAAAAATTACTCCAACTACATATAATCATGCGTGAAATCTGTTTTATCATTACCAGGGACGAGCGCATACTCCGTATTTATACAGGGTCTGCGACTCGCGTTCCCGATTCCCAATCGAGGTGGAATGCCATATGGACCTACCGGTACGAAATCCGGGAAATCGTTCACACCCACCCCGGAGGTCTGCTTCGTTTCTCGAAAGAAGACCTGACCACCATGGAAGCCGTCGAATCGGCCACCGGTTTAACCTACCAATGGTCGCTCGTCACCGAGAGCGGTTATCTCTATCGAGACAGCCTCTACGGTGAGGACATTCTCGTCACTAACGAAGGCAACGCGTGGTGGATCAACTTCCTTCGCGACCTGAGCTTTGGCACCAATCACAAACAACCAACAACAAAAACCATTAGAGAGGTAGTAATGACATGAACAACAAGCCAGTATTAATCAACATCACCTACGCAGGACAGAGCGGTAACTGGTTTACCAATATCGACATCAGCTCTGATGACAACACCATTCGTCGACTCTGTGAAGAAGCTGTCCGAGGCGGAGAAGTACCCGGCGTATTTTCGAATATCCCCGGCAATGCCTTCGCGAATTTCGTGATCGACCGCTTCAACGAAAACGGAACAAACACCCAAACACGAATTGTCGTACGGCCAAAGGTGCCGTTTGGGTAATGTAGCATAAGTCCTATAGGTCTAATACGGCCTATAGGATGAACCCTAAATCTCTACCATGAAAATACTAATCTGTGGTGCAGGCGCTCTCGGCTCTCACTTTGCGTATCTGGCCCGCGACCTCGGCGCTGATCTCGAACTTTCAGTGATCGATTTTGACCGAGTCGAGACAAAGAACCTCGCATCCCAGTGGTTTGTGAAGCAGATGGTGGGTAAGAACAAAGCGACTGCGTTGAAAATGCAGTGGCAG
Source organism: Verrucomicrobiales bacterium (assembly GCA_029213025.1). Classification (GTDB taxonomy): domain Bacteria; phylum Verrucomicrobiota; class Verrucomicrobiia; order Verrucomicrobiales; family DEV007; genus Arctic95D-9. The sequence goes on along the minus strand of JARGOZ010000049.1, from coordinate 21,311 downwards.
AACTTCTACGGCCTCCGTCTCAAAGACTACACCGTTCGCCTCACCGGTGAAAACGTCGCTACGATTCTCGGCGACCAGGACCTCGTGATAGATTGCTTCGACAACGCCGAAAGCCGGCAGTTGATCCAGGGCTTCGTTCGGGAAAACGGCATCGCATGTCTCCACGGAGGTCTCGCGGCCGATGGCGAATACGGCGTGGTTCGCTGGGACTCCGATTTCGTGATCGACTCGGAAGATGTGCCCGGTCAGGCGACTTGTGAAGGTGGTGGATTTCTACCGGTGATCCTGGCTGTGAGCGGAGCACTAACCGCCGCAGTCTTGAATTATCAAAAAGATAATTCGCATAGAGAAAATTGGAACCTTACCCCGCGCGGAGCTGAGGCATTTTAAACCGCAAAAGGATAGGCATCTCTACCTGCACGTCGCCTGTCTTAGGACCGAAAAAGCGGTGACTCTCAAAGCTCGCACGAATCCTGCTATGCGTGAGGGTGGCCGCACCGTTGGTGCGGGGCCGGGTCGATTTGATCATGCCTGATTCGAACTGACCAGCTACCAGAAAACACCTGAAAACCTGAAAGGAGGTGGCCGTTCCGGTGGGTATCCACCGGAGCGGTCTGTTTCCCCTGGAAGACGATTCTTACAAACCTGAACTAATTTTCTCCACAAGATTCATCACCTTGCCACGTCATAACCTATGTAAACCATTAACCCATGAAGGAGGTGGCCGCCCCGCGCAGAAATGTCGGGGCGGTCTGTTATTTGGCCTCTCCTCCGGAATCCGGACAATTTGTCGATATTGTCATGATGGGATTCTTGTCAATTCACACCTCATCAAGTACTTAATAAAATTGAAATAATATCGGGCATTTCCATCCGTCTTACTGTTGGAACTGCTGCGGTAAAATAAATGCTGACACATTTGGCGATTTTTGATAAACCACATCCAACCTAAACGATAATAATGAGCAGTATCCTCCATCAGAAAGTCGTTTTGGTCCTTAACCGTAACTGGCAGGCGATCAATACGCGAACTCCGGCAGAAGCCTTCTGCCAAATGGCTTCCGACGTCGCAACAGGTCTCGACATCCAGGGAACCGACTGGATGGTTCCCACCAAATGGGAAGACTGGCTGAAACTCCCTGTGAGGGAGGAGGACGCCAGCATCGGAACCGCACAGGGCTTAATTCGAGTGCCTACGGTGATCGTTGTTTCCAACTTTGCCAAAGTGCCGATGAAGCGCCCTAAGTTCAATTCCCGCAATCTGTGGGAACGAGACGGCGGTCGCTGCCAATACACCGGTCGGACGCTTCGTCCGGGAGAAGGCAATATCGATCACGTAATTCCCCGGTCACGGGGCGGCGCCACCTGCTGGGAAAACTGCGTGCTCGCAGCCACCGACGTTAACAGCCGCAAAGCTGACCGAACTCCGGAGGAAGCTGGACTTACACTTCGTAAGCAACCATTTGCACCCAGAGAAATGCCGGTCACAGCCCTATTGAAGAATACCCACGACATTGATGACTGGGAGCCATTCCTCATGTAACCAAAGGGAGCTAAAATCCCTACGAAGAACGAACACCGAAACCTTTCCCACACTTAACAGGGTACAATGCCGGACCTAACAGGGTACAATCCAAAACTGTACCCTGTTGAATCGGTACATTTGACGGGTTTTATTCCGCCTGTGAGCTGAGGGACAGTGTCTGGCCCATGAAATCTTTCCCGTCGAGAAGTCTGACCGCTGTTTGCGCGTCCTCAACGGACTCCATTTCGATCTCGGCTTTACCGTCTGAAATGTTTGCCTCCGATATTTTTGCCACTCCGGCGAAAAGATGATCCAGCTCGCTTCTCCCGAAGTCTTCCGAAAGGTTATTCAATACCAGAAGCGGCGAAGTCACTTCAGCAATCGACATCGGGACCACTGTGGACTGACTGCCTTTTTTCGGTTTACCGCCTTCTTTGCGGCGACTCCGATCCCTCCCCTCTCTGCGATCCTCGCGTCCTTCTCTACGATCCTCGCGCCCCTCTCTTTTTCGCGGTTCGCGGGTTGATCGCGGGCTCCGGGGTTCTCTCTCCTTACCGGGACCGGTCTTTCTGCTCTCATTTTTTGCACCGGATACTGAAATTTCCCGGCCGCTTAAAGAGGTACCATCCAGATCAGCGACAGCTTTTTCCGCTTCCGCAATTGATCCCATAGTCACAAAACCGAAACCCTTTGAACGCCGGGTCTGCCGATTTCTGGCGATCTCGGCGCTTTGCACGGTGCCCACGTCTCCGAAAAGCTCTGTTAAATCCTCCTCTTTCACTGAGTAGGAGAGATTGCCAATAAAAAGCCGCTCACCGGTGACGGGATGTTTCTCAACACTTTTTTTGCCCTTTTTATTCTTCTGCGGAGCGGTTTTTACAGGCGGTTTTCCAAAGCCGAAAAAATTGAGAAACTTTTGTGCCAGCGTTCTTGCCTGTTCAGGCTCCGGCTTTGCAGAAAACAGTTTTGGTTTTTTTTCTGCATCACGGCCCCTTGCCGGGGAGTGTGATTTTTTTGGCCTATGGCCTGAAGACTTGTCTGTCATGGTTTTTACGGTTTTTGATGAGTGATTGAGCGTAGCCCCAACAGAAAGATTGTTTCCGAACAACTGCAAGCGTTTTTCAGTGATCTAAATCACTGTCGAGGGCATCGACTCCGTATTCTTCCAGAATACTGCGGGAAACGTATTTCAGTGCAGCTGCAGAAGTGGCTTCAAGGACGACCGGAGAGGCAAATCCGGCATCGAGAGCCTCTTTCCACCTCCCGGCACACACGCACCACCTTTGACCGGTTTGCAGGCCTGGAAATCCGAATTCCGGCACCGGTGTAGAGAGATCGTTGCCGACGCTTTTACTAAACTCAAGAAACTCATCGGTCATCACGCAACAAACGGCGTGACAACCGTGGTCTTCCGGCCCAACCTCGCAGCTGCCGCTCCTGTAGAACCCCGTAACAGGATCAATACTGCAGGGAACCAGTTCTTCACCGAGCACATTTTGATTTTTTATATCATCCATGTGCTACCAGTAAGTCAGCTGCCTAGGCTACGGCAACAGAAACGTTGGTGCGTTCGAGGTGAAGAAATTCGCGGGGAGACATGACGCGCTCTTCGACGAGACATTTGGATATCCACCTTTCGAAGCGACCGAAGTCTTCGTTCTCGCCGGAGGACGTGTTGACATGTTTCCAATCAAAATATTCGCGGCTTTTAGGCACCGCGTAGTGAGTAATTTTGAAAAGAGACTGAATTGCCTCGAACTCCTGGGCCTGCAGATTTTCAATCGCTGCCGGTTCAGGCAGATCGTCGATCATGTCGGCATCCAGTCCGAAAGATGTAACGCCGATTCCATAACGGTTGGCGAAATCCATGACTCTCTCCCTCAGCTCTTTGTCTTCGATAGGAGCAGCGATGATAATTTGTCCGCCATTGGCCCATTCCGAAGTGGCAAGGCACTGGTGGAGATCTTCACAAACATCGTGAGGATTCAGCTCCAAACGAAGTTTTGCGCCGGAAATTCGGATCGGGGTAATTCCCAGCTTGCTGAGAACTTCCGCCTGATTGCGGTTCAGAACGATACCATCCTCTGATTTTTCACCGGACTTCCATTCCACCACTGCCATATCCGGAACTTTCCAGCGATTTTCGTAGGCGTTGGTTGAAAATGATTCCTCGAAAGCGAACGGAGATTTGCTCTCGGCTTCGAAATAGCGCTGAACCACAGCTCTGAATTTATTGGCGCGGGTGATCGACAGATCTGAATTTTCGTTCGTGAAGGCGAGATGCTCAGAACCACCGGAACTAATCATGTTCCGGGCACTGTTCAGGGAATGAATCGTCTCGGTGCGGAGATAATATCCCTGTCCCTGGGCGACCTTAGCTATCGGCGAAGACGGATCGCACGACATGATTGAGAAGTGATACCGGAGAGTGGCATCAGAGTATTCCTGCTTGAGGAGATACTTCACGGATTCGATCAATTCCGTCCCCTTGATGGATTTGTTGGGATTCCTTGGCAGAATGTCAGGAAGGATTTCTTTGAGTTGGTCTCGTAAATTCATGCGGTTTGTTCCGTTTTCAGTTAGTTTGCTTGTGTTGAATTTTGGTTGTCGTTAAAAACAAAAAATTTGTTTTTATAATCCAGACAGCATATTCAAGCTTGGTCAAGCATTAGATTAAAAAAACTTGATAATTTAGTTCGGCAAAAGGTCAAAATTGGCAAGAATTTATAGTAGCCATAAAAATGCCCAAAGTATGATTTGAGTTCGCGGTGGAATTTCCAGCTTGGCTGATGATCAACAGTTAGTCAAGACTGCCACGTAAAGATTTTTGACTTTAACGGAATCTACCTGCTCAGAATCAGCAAGTTTTGAAAACTTAGCCTATTCTGCGCCGTTTGCGTCCGAAAGATTAGTCCAAACCAAATTCCGATACTTCGCTCTGGTCTGAAAACTGGCCAGTCCAATTGGGACGGAAAGTTCGATATCACCGGGCCGCAGACTGATTTTCCGGTCTTTCAAGTCGAGATCGACCATTTCAGAATCATCAATCCAGGCCTGAATTTTCTCGTCAGTCACGCGGACTTTGACTTTGTACCAGACACCTTCATTGAAGCCTTCAATGTTCATCGTCTCGTTTTCCGAGGCGTCCAGATCATCCACACTGGAGATTCCGACGATACCACCGCCCCAACCACCGATGACGAAACTGGCGTGGCTGTCTTTTACGGGAAATGTCAGTGCGCAGAAGAAATCGGTTCCATCCAGCTTCATCGCTTCGAGAGATATCTCATAGTTGGAAGTTTGTGGCGGATCGACACTCCAATGAACCCCGGTGAGAATAGCGCCGAATCCAAATTCCAGTTCACCTTCTTCGTTTACGATCACCTCCCCTTCCCCGCCATACTGGGTGATTTCCCAGTTACCAAGATCTTTTCCGTTAAAAAGAGGTATCACGTTCGGGTCTACTTCGGCCTGCGGTTCCGGGTCTGCGGCGACTTCAGGAGCTGGAGGAGCTTTTTCCTCCGGTTCAGCTTTTTCCACAGGATTTTCGATTTTCTGCTTCTCCTCGCCGGCGGGTTTTACCAGTGTGGGCCCTTCCGCTTTCAGCGTAGTCTGGGAGAAGCCTCCCGCCTCATTTTGGGACCAAATGAAGATACCCGGCTTGTTGTAGATGGCAAAATGAGTAGCCACACCAACGAGCGCGAAGACAAGAAAGAAGACGAACAGACCGATTATCGATTTCACAACGGATAAACTCTTCTTCGCAGGAGCCCTGATTGGCAAGTGAATTCAGCCCGGTGCCGACTAAAATCACTCCGCAAGTTCGTTGTTTTTCGGCTTGCCTGTGGACAATTCAGTAAAGATAATCATTGGGACAGTGGTAGGATCATTTCCACTACAGAACTAACAAGGAAACTAGCAAACGCCCAAAACCAACCTAAACATGTCTGAAGAAACTGTTCCAGCTCTGGACCACGTCGATGAATACCTGAGGCTCGCTCAGCAGTATGATGTATCTGACGTCCACCTGGCTCCAACATCCAAACCGAAGTGGCGGCGATTTGGCCTCCTTCAACCAATTTGGGAGAATGCTGAAGAGTTAACTCCCGAACAAACCGAAAAGCTCGCGAAAAATTATCTTCCCGAGTCGGAACTGAGGAGGATTGAAGAAAAGGGGGATGTCGATTTCGCCTACGACCCGGGTTTTGGCCGATTTCGTGCCTCGGTTGTCAAATCCCGTCTCGGATGGGAAATGGTTTTCCGGGTCGTCAGTACCAGCCTGCGGACCATGGATGAGTTGGGCTTACCGAATGCAATCAAGCCGCTGCTCGAATATCAGAATGGTCTCGTGCTCGTAACCGGAGCGGTTGGGTCAGGTAAGTCAACCACGCTGGCTTCGCTGATCAATGAAATCAACGAAGACCGGGAAGATCATATTATCACGCTCGAGGATCCTATTGAATATGTGATTGATTCGAAAAACTGTCATGTAAACCAGAGGGAAATCCATACTCATACCGAGAGTTTCTCCCACGCACTACGAGCTGCTTTGCGTGAGGATCCGGATATCATCATGGTGGGTGAAATGCGCGATCTGGAAACGATTTCGCTCGCGATCACAGCGGCGGAAACCGGCCACCTCGTTCTCGCCACACTTCACACCGGTAGTGCGGCCCGAACTCTCGACCGGGTTCTGGATGTATTCCCCACCGAACAAAGGGAACAGATTCGGATCATGGTAGGTGAGTCTCTTCGGGGAATCATTTCTCAACAACTGGTTCCCAGAAAAGATGGAACCGGCCGGGAACTGGCACTTGAACTTCTGGTCAACACTCCCGCTGTTTCCGCTCTCGTCAGAGACGGAAAGACATTCATGCTTCCCGGCGTGATGCAAACCGGGAAAAACGTGGGTATGATCATGATGGACGATGCGCTTCTCGCCCTCGTAGCAGAGGACAAAATCAGCCAGGAGGAAGCCGTGCAGCGCGCTATCGATCCGGCCACTGTAAAATCAGCTCTCGGCATATAACCCCAAAGAAAAAGTCTAACATTCAAACAAAATTATGGCCGTAATCGATCAATATTTTCAACACCTCGTCTCCTCCGGTGGTTCCGATCTTCACCTCAGTGAAGGGCAGCCGCCCAAGATGAGGGCACACGGTGCTGTAGCCCCGATTTCAGATGGTATTCTGGACCATTCTACCATCGATGCCATGCTTCGGGAAATCTGTGAGCCCAGAGCCTATGAGCGCTATCTGGAAAAGGGCGACCTCGACTTCGCCTACGAAATGGATGCGGATTCCCGCTTCCGCTGCAACTATTTCCAGCAGAAAAACGGACTCGGAGCAGTATTCCGTTTGATTCCAACAGAAATTAAAACGCTGCAGGAGTTAAATGTTCCCGACACCATCGAAACCTTCGGGGATATGCGCAGTGGTCTTGTTTTGGTGACGGGTCCGACCGGCTCCGGAAAGTCGACTACATTGGCCGCTCTCATCGATTACATCAACCGCAGCTACGCGCGTCACATCATTACCGTTGAGGAACCCATCGAGTTCGTGCACAAAAACAAGAAGTCGACTATCACTCAGCGGGAAGTTCCCATTCACTGTCCCAGTTTCGCGGATGGTTTGAGAGCCTCTCTCCGGGAAGATGCCGATATCGTTCTGGTTGGGGAGATGCGGGATCTGGAGACCATTTCCCTCGCGCTAACCGCTGCCGAAACCGGATTGCTGGTTTTCGGAACACTGCACACCAACAATGCCCGCAAGACGGTTGACCGACTTGTGGATGTTTTTCCTTCCGATCAACAGGCCCAGGTTCGAACCATGCTCGCAGGTTCCCTGCGCGGAGTGGTCGCCCAGCTGCTGTGTAAAAGAGATGACATACCGGGCAGGGTTGCCGTAAATGAAATTCTGGTCGCTACCCCGGCTGTAAGTTCAGTGATCCGGGAGGGTAAGACCCAAAAGCTCCACGACGTCATCACCGGAGGAAAAGAATACGGCATGCAGTTTATGGATGACTCAATCTGGGAAAAGATGGTTTCCGGACAAGTCGGACCTCTTGAAGCCTATATGAAAGCAATCGACAAATCCCGATTCCGGGGAGCGCTGCCGCCTGAACATGCTGAACTGGGTAACTCCGCAGGTGGCGTCGAATAACCGTTTTTACCATTCCGTAAAAAAGCTCAGGCGTCACAACCTGAGCTTTTTTTGTGTTCACCGTTTACCTATTCCGATTCTGGGCGAAGATCTTCTATGAAAATAATCAATGCTGAAGGGGCACCCAAAGCCATCGGCCCTTACTCCCATGCAGTTGCCGTAGACGGCATCATTTTCTGCTCCGGACAAATCCCTCTAAATCCCGCCACAATGGAAATAGTGGCAGGAGGAATCGAAGCTCAAACCCGACAGGTTCTTTCGAATGTGAGCACAGTTCTCGCAGAAGCCGGAGCCAGACCTACCGATGTCGCCAAGACCACGATCTTCCTGACCGATATGAAGGATTTTCCGGCTGTAAATCAACTGTATGGCGATTTCTTCGGCGATCATAAACCGGCCCGTTCCACAGTGGCTGTAGCCGGACTTCCTATGGGGGCGCTTGTGGAAATCGAGTGTCTCGTCGTTACCAAATAGATCAGGATGGAAAATTCAGGTTCAAATCCGCTGGAAAAACGACTCCAGGAGCGACTCGAAAAAATTCTGTTCACCCGGGAAGAGATTTGCTCCCGGATTGCCGATATGGGCGAAGCCATTACCAATGAGTATTCCGGCCAGCCTCTTACTGTGGTAACGATTTTGCAGGGAGGAGCGCTGTTCATGGCGGATCTGATCCGGGAAATCCATCTACCTCTAAAAGCCGACTCTGTCAGTGTCGAATCCTACGATGGAACGGAGAGCACAGGCAATGTAACATTCCTGCAAAACCGGATGCCCAAACTCGACGGTCGCCATGTAATTTTACTCGACGACATCCTCGATACCGGCAGAACGCTCAGTGCGATTCGCAGAAGATTTCTCACGGAATGTTCCCCTCTTTCAGTAAAAATCGCTGTTCTACTGTCCAAGCAAATTGAAAGAGCTGAATCAGTGGAGGCGGATTACGTCGGATTCGAAGTCGGCAATGAATTCGTGGTCGGATACGGCCTCGATTACAACGGCGAATACCGGAATTTGCCGTTAATAGGAGTCCTTAAACCGGAATTCATCACAGTTCGCATTTTATTCTTTTCGTTGCTCAGAGATATAACGGGACAGGAGGAAATGGAAATTCAGCTTCCGGAGCAAACTTTATCGATCAGCCAGCTGCTCGATAATCTGTTTACCAGGTACGAAGGTCTGAAAGAATGGGACCAAAAACTTCTTGTCGCGGTGAACTGCGAATACGCCTCACGGAATGAGATTGTCCAGTCCGGCGATGAAGTGGCCATTATGCCTCCGGTTCAGGGGGGCTGAAAAAATCCGGTTCCCGGTTTACTTTTCCCCGGTATTTCTACACACTCGGAGCGGCACGGAAAGATGGCTGAATGGTATTATACAGACCAGTGGGGACGGCAATATGGACCGGTGGATGATTCCGGGATCCTGGAATTGAATGACAACCGGGTCATCAATGCCAATACAGCGGTGTGGCGGGAAAATATGCAGCGGTGGGAACCTTTCCGCACGGTAGCCGCTGACCTTTTTGAATCAAATGAAGACGGAACTCCGGCAGACCTCGCCGTATGCGCGCATTCCGCCATGATTCAACCCCGCGGGGAAATGATCCCTTACGGCGATGCATTGATTGCGGTCGACGCAAAAAAAGAATTTGTGCAGTCGCTCATGGAGACCGGGCGCACAATGGTGACAGATGCCACCGAGAGCGGCACCCGGTACAGAGGTTTCTGGTGGCGCTTCCTGGGCATACTTCTCGATGAAACAGTGAAATATGCCTTAATGGCCGTACTCTCAATTGCTCTCTTCGCTGTTTTCTTCGGGGTCACAACCTACTTTGGAGTTTCCACCGAAGATGAAGCTCTCGCCGGAATATTACTTGCCGGGCTGATCTTTATTGCCTACGCATCCGGAGCCTTGTACGAGATTTTGATGGTAGGGAAATATCAAGGCACTCTGGGAAAGATGGTAATTGGAGCAAAAATTGTTCAACCCGACGATTCGCGGGTTTCCTACAAACGTTCGCTGGGACGCTGGCTGGCCAAGGTGCCCATTTTTGTGGAAGGAGTAAAAATTCTCCCCTACCTGATGTTTGTATTTTTTATAGGCATGGTTTCCAGTGGACTGCAGTCGGACAATTCCGCCTTTATCATCGCCTCATGGTTTCTCGCTTTTACTCTTCCTGCTATTCTGACCATCGTACTCTCTTCGGTATTCTGGATGGCCGCATTCGATAGCGAAAAACGGGCTCTTCATGATCGAATTGCATCAACCAGAGTCGTCCCCAAATAAGCCGAAGTTGTGATGAAAGATCCCACAACCACGCCTCCAGCGATGCCGAGGATTCCGGCTTTACCGGAAATTTCGGTAAACATTATCTGTCCCAACTGCCGTTTGGCATCGCAGGTGCAGGGCAAGGGCCCCGTCCTCGATTTTCATTGCGGATTTTGCCGGGTTCCGGTTACGGCACGCATCTTTCCCGGCTTGAGCAGGGGAAACGTCCCGGTTCCACCCGGTATTCCGGCTGGTGACGGAGATGCTACCTGTCAGTTTTTTCCGGAAGTAACAGCGGAAGTAATCTGCGATGAATGCGGGTGTTTTATGTCGCAAAGAGCGGCGGCCGAATGGGGCGAAAAAACACTTTGCCTCCCGTGCCTGCACAGGCTTCGCGAGGAAAAATCCGACACCGAATTCCGGGCTGGTCTAAAAATTTGGGACAACCGGGCTCTGGGACTCCTCGCGCTGCTTCCGTTTACGCTGTTCACCGCTCCCGCCGCCTTGTTTATCCTGTTGAAATTCCGCAAAGAACCGAAAAGCTGGATTCCCCGAAGCTCTCTCCGTTGGTGGATTGCGCTGTGTTTAACCATCACCGTATTGCTGGGCTGGACTGCCCTTGTGGTTATATGGATCGCTATGTTAACCCGGGAATTATCATGAGTATTCCTTGCCGGTGTGCCCACGTCACTCTAACATTTCTCTCATTTTGAATATTTACGGAATAGGTATCGATATTGTCGACACGCATCGAATCGAGGATTCGCTCAATGAATTCGGGGACCGGTTTATCAATCGCATTTTTACTCGCAGAGAACATACCTACTGCGCGAAAATGAGGTATCCCGGCCCTCACTACGCCGTGCGATTTGCGGCCAAAGAAGCCATCGCAAAATCGTTTGGTGTCGGGATCGGCGAACACCTCAACTGGACGGATATGGAGATTCTCAGAGATGAGTTGGGGAAACCCTACGTGGTCCTTTTCGGAGAAGGGAAAAAGTTTGCCGAGGAGAAAGGCATCACTGAGGTCATGGTCAGTTTAAGCCACTCCGATAACCACGCAGCAGCCAATGCGGTAGCGATTTGCTCCGGTTAATCCGTGCCCATGATGAAATCGATCGAATAAAAATCATTTCCGGCACAAATCACATTCTCCGGTCTCACATCCGTAGCGAAAATTTCATCTTTCCGCCACGACAATTCAGCCAGCATACGGTTTTCCGTAACAGGTGAGAACTTCTCCCAGCCGAGCCCGGTCATCCAGCGGTGCAAATCCTGCCGGAATGGATTCTCCCCGAGAATAAAGGGCTGGCGCATCAGTAGAAAACTACCGTCGTCTCCGATGGCATCGATCTCCAGCCCGGAGGGAAACATCTGCTCAGCTCTCGCAAAACGAATCAAAGCGGTGGCGAGGCTGCCCGGGACGATTGTACGGAAACCTTCGAAGTCAGTTCCGATTTCCCAACCAAATCGCGCTTTCCCTTCCACACTGAATAATTTTATCACGTCCTGACTCTCCTCATCGAAGAACACGACAGCCTCCCCTCCGCCACCGATCAACTGGTAGGACCCGGTGGACATCAAGTCGTGGAAATTCTGGAGACGGCGGGCGATCGACCTGCCAAAAGAGGGCGTTTCGCGAAAGATTGCGTCTAATTCAGATCCGACCTGGAGTCCATTAAGGGAGTCTGCGAAGTCCTTTTTCGTAAGGCATCTTCCGCCAGCACGGGCCCAGTCCGCGATTCGAGAACGGCTGAGCGGCGCCGACTGCGACGCGATTGCTCGATGGCTGTCTTCGCCGAGACCCAGGTTTGGTTCCGTACTTTCACGCAACAACGCTAACACTTTGAAGACGTTTCGCAAAGCAAAATCCGGCCACGGTGACTTCATGTCCACCTTTCAAAAGCCTCAATCGCCTCATATTCCGCCATTCCCAGTTTGTCGTATTCTTTGGCAATCTGCTGGTTATCGAATGGAGAATCGAATTCATCACCGGTGATGGACTGAAACTTCCGGATCGCTTCCCGTTTCTGCTCCAACTGATCCGGGCTCATCGGCACCGCCATATCGATTTCGTGAGTGGAAACATCGCTGTCTTTGCCACGGTAGAGCCACACATAGCAGTCTTTCCGCCACGCCTGGTCTTTGCAGTCTTCCCACGCCTCGAAAAAGGCCCGGAAGCACAACGCCTGCATCGAACTGGGGTCACCGACATGACCGGTCGCAAAGATACTGTGGGGCTTTACCTCGTTGAGGATCTTTTTCATCACTTCGATGTCTTCTTCGCTAAGACGAAATCGCCGATAACGCCCGGTTTCATAAAAGGGTAAGTCCAGGAATGAAATCCGGTCGGAATCCTCCAGTCCACAAACATCACCCGCATCCCGCGCCTCCCCCCGAAGAATCAACCCCTTGAGTCGGCGAACCAACGCGGAATCGATTCCAAATTCGCCTTTTTCTTCCAATTCTTCGAGAATGGAATCCGCATATTGCCTCTGATTTTCCCAGCCTTTTCCCTGGGCCAGAACCGCCATTTCCAGAATCACCCCGGCAAAGTTCCGGGCCGACACATCGCGAACCCGCAAATTTCCCGATGTCTGAACCACCAGCCTGACGTTATGCCCCTGCTCAACGAGACGGTCGATCGTCCCGGCCATTCCCACAATCGCATCGCTCGGTTCGGGGCAGAGAACCAAAACATTTTTCTGAACCGGCTTTGCCCGCTCCGGACGGGGTTCATTTTCGGTGTCCTTTTTACCTCCCGGCCATCCGGTGATGGTGTGTTGGACTTCGTTAAAAACATCGATATTCACGTGATAGGCCTCGGTATTGGTCGAAGCGAGCAACTCCCCCACTCCGTGCTCATTGTAGTCTTCGTCGGTGAGCTTTAAAATCGGCGAACCGACCTCTTCCGCCAAACGAATCACGGCCCGTTTGATCATCGGAGCGGTCCAGTTCACAGAACCCACCAGCCACGGATACTGGAACCGGGTCAGACGAGTCGCTGCAGCCGAATCCACCAGAAAAATCGCCTTTTCATGTTGCTGAAGGAAACTCGCCGAAATCTGATCCGTCACCGGACCTTCGACGGCATCCCGGACAATCGAGGCCTTGTTCCCGCCCCACGCCATCAGCACAATTCGGTCGGCTTTCATGATCGTACCCACGCCCATGGTGATGGCAGACCGCGGCACGTTGGCGATCCCGAGAAAGTCCGCTGCGGCATCCGCCCGGGTAACCCGGTCGAGCGTGATCATCCTTGTCGGTGAGTCGACCGCGGATCCAGGCTCATTGAAACCGATATGACCGGTGCGACCGATCCCCAGAATCTGGAGATCCAACCCGCCTGCCTCAACGATGGCTCTTTCATAGCCGTGGCAGTAGTCGTAGACTTCATCGAGAGAAACTGTTCCATCAGGGATGTTGATGTTTTCCTTCGGAATATCGATGTGATCGAAGAGCTGATCATGCATAAAGCGGTAGTAACTCTCCGGGTGATCCTGTGTCAGACCATAGTATTCATCGAGGTTAAAGGTGATCACATTCGAAAAACTAAGCCCCTTTTTATGCAATCTTACCAATTGACGATAGAACGGGACCGGAGTGGAACCCGTAGCGAGACCGAGAACGACCTTCCGGTTTTCCTTGCGGCGTTTTTCGATGAGATCCGCGACCTCTTTCGCCAGTTGTCGACAAGCCTCGGAAGACTCGGTAAACACGAGAGTTCGGGTCTTTTCGAACCGTTCCTGCTGAGTGAGCTGTTTCTGGCCTGTGGCCTCAAGGATATCCGTCATAATTTCGCCTCAAATATCAATAGAGTAGACAGAGAAACCGTCAATGCAGGATGTAGTCCTCAAACGCGAATCCGGCGGGCAGTTCGTACCGCCAAACGAGGTCGCCTTCGGCAATTGGTGCCCGGGGTGTTCCGCCGTCATCCTTTCCATTTGGGCCAATCGAATAGATGACAGGACCGGATCGTCCCAGTTTGTAAATGAGGTCACTCCCGGGTGAATAAGGATCTTCGACAGCTACGGCAAGAATGTCCGGAATCATTTCCTCCAACTCCGTCGGAAATTTTCCATTTTCAAGACGAAAACGCTCGCTGGCGACGGCTACGATCGCGCAGCGGATAAATGCTTCAGTGGGACGCGGATCGCTGCAAAATTGAAATCGAATCAGCTCTTCAGCGATGAATGTGTAGGGCGAAAATCCTGCGCCATGGTATTCCCGATTTTCTGACAATTGCCGACAGAGATGAATTTTATTATAATCAACCCAACCATTCGGCATGAGGTGCAGACACAACCACTTCCGGGCCTTCAGTACATGTTCTTTTATTTTGGCCCGTTTTCCGCCCGGCAAATGAAAATTACGTCTTCCATACTCCGCCGATCTGCTCTGCAGGCTCCATTTCAGATGCTCCAATACTTCGCAATTCGATTGCGAAAGGGCATTTGAACTTCGTCTTGCTGTTTCCTGGTAGTGAATATCCGAAAGTGCTTTTTGGTATTGCGCCAAATCCTCAACATCCAGCTTTTGGATTTTGAGAAACTGCCAGAGAAGTTGCAGGCAACGCAAATAATCCACCGCCACATCGTTTGATCTTAGTAGGGAACGACCGTCGTCCATTTCACCAAAATAGCGGAGAGATTGAAGCAGACCATATTTTGACTCGCTAAAATTCCCCAACTCAAAGTGGACGAGGGCTCGATAGGTGAATAACCGGTGATAAAACCACTCGTTTTTCTCCTGGAAATTGGTTTCCAAATCCTCGAGCAAAGCCTCGGCCGCTTTACGTTCTGAAATGTTGTTCCCGTTTACGACCAATGAGGTGGAATGCCATTCCGCACTGCGTCGGAACGGCTCAAGGGGATATTCCAGCTTTCTGAATACTTCGATGAGATTGGCCCATGACCTACTTTCAACGATCGATTCATACAGGGCCGGATTGACAAAATCCGTGTTCAGAGTGATGCCACTCCACGGATTGTACGGCAATCCCGCGGTCGTAAAGTCATCTGCCGCTTCGGCATCACTGAACTCCGGATTCTCCGCCAGATACTTCTGCCATGCCCATGCACCGCGAACGTCCTCGACAACATAAAAAGCAAATACGAACAGCGAACAGCAGATAATCCATCGAACCCACCAGGCAAAAGTTTCCCTCCACCACCGGTGTAGCTTTCTGATCCGATTGTACCCTGTTGAATCGCTGATTGTACCCTGTTACGTCACAGACTGTACCCCGTTAAGTCAAAAATTATCAAATCTTTGCGACGATGGCATCGCCCAGGGCAGCTGTTCCCGCTTTTTCCTGCCCTTCCTCACCGGTGTAGATATCCCCGGTGCGCAGACCATCGTCGATCACGGATTTCACCGCACCTTCAATCGCATCCGCCGCTTCGTGCAGACCGAAGGAGAAACGCAGCATCATCGCCGCCGACAATATCTGGGCAACCGGATTGGCGATTCCTTTGCCGGCGATATCGGGCGCTGTGCCACCACTGGGCTCATACATGCCGTAGTAGAGACCGCCGCCCTTGCTCTCACCGAGACTTGCGCTGGAGAGCATCCCGAGAGATCCGGCAATCATCGCCATTTCATCACTGAGAATGTCGCCAAACAAGTTGGGAGCCAGAACTACATCGAATTCTTTTGGCCGGGTGATGAGCTGCATGGCGGCATTATCCACATAAAGGTGCTCAAGGGTGACTTCCGGATAATCTTTGGCGACTTCCTCGACAACTTCTCTCCAGAGCAGGCCATTGCGAAGCACGTTGGCTTTGTCTATCGAAGTGACTTTTTTTCCGCGTTCCATCGCGGCGGAAAACGCTACGTGGGCGATTCTGCGGATTTCGCCGGCTTTGTACACCATGGTATCGATGGCTCGCTTTTCACCATCCACTTCTTCGATGCTTTTTGGTTCGCCGAAATAAATGCCACCGGTCAGTTCACGCACACAGAGCACATCAAAACCACCGGAAATCCGGTCCTCTTTCACCGGCGAAGCGTGGGTCAACGCGGGAAAACAGACCGCCGGGCGAAGATTCGCAAACAAACCGAAGTGTTTACGCAGAGGCAGCAGAGCACCGCGCTCCGGTTGCTGATCCGGAGGCAGGTTTTCCCATTTCGGACCGCCCACAGAACCGAAAAGGATCGCTTCCGCTTTTTCACAGGCTTCAATCGTGTCCTGAGGCAGCGGGGAACCGCTGTCATCAATTGCTGCTCCGCCGACGAGTTTGTGTTCTTTTTCAAAGGCGATGCCGAATTTTTCGGACACTTTGTCGAGAACTTTGAGGGCTTCGGCCATCACTTCCGGGCCGATTCCATCACCGGATAGAACTGCAATTTTGTAAGTCATACTCCCGCGACAAAAGCCCGGATCAGCCGCGAGGCAACCGAAAACGTAGCGAGGCGCGAAGTTCTCCTACTGAATCGAAATTTTGACGTCCTCGATCGCACCCGAAAAAGTGAAGTTCGGCGGGTAATCCCCGACCAGTGTGCCACTGTCGGTTCCCACCTCAACCCCTTCCGGCGTGATCGAGTTAAGCAAATCCACATCGGCACGACTCGCTGCACTGCCCCCGTCCAAAGTGAGTGACAGCCCCTGCTTATTCAACTCCATCTCGGCCGTGAAATTTCCGAGAGGAGTCGGTTTGGAAACCCACCGGAAACCCTCCGGGGTCCTGACACCGGCATACACCTGGCGATCCTTCACAAACAGGGTGACACCGGCTGTGGCTCCGCCGATGGCTACAATCACACCGTCCGACGACTGCACTTCGGGCTGAATCTTCGCGGAAATCTTGACCCGCTTATCGGTGAGCTGGATCGGACCATCCTCACTTTGTCCCTTCTTCAGCTGAAAATTGTAAGTAACCTCGTCATCCATATCGACACGGGAGGATGAACTTAGCGGATTGGAGGAAAGACCTTTCACCGTTTCCCAGGTCAAATTGTTGTTTCGGGCATCGGTATCCTGATATTCAGTCAACAGAGTCCCGTCGGCGAGGGAGACATTGACGACCGTTCCGAGGTAGATGTCTTCTTCATAGTGTTCATTGCCATCGTAGTTCACATTGTTGATCTCGACGGGTTTCGTTGTCATCGTCACCGTTCGATTGTAAACCAGAGAGGGAAAACTTGCTTCCCCGGTGATAGCAAAACGGTCCCGCGAAGAGGAAAATCGCGAATAGGAAACAGTATCAGCCGGGAATGAAACACCTTCTTTCCAGACCAAAGCGTAACTTACCACCACAGGTGGAACCGACTCCCTGCCGCCGTTAGTTACCGATATATCGTAATTATACTGCCGTGTATCGAGCCGGATGTAACTGCTGTATTTTACCCGGTCATAATCGACCTGCTTTTTCTTTAACTCCACGCTGATTTTGGAATTTGCCACATCGAAAGTCGATGCCGGCGGGGTGGAACCTTCTGTAGAGGCGGACCCGGGTGTGGCTTTTACCGGAGCCGTAATCCCCCTTTCTTTCAGCCAGTTCTTCACATACTGCTGATCATCGAGAACAAGAACCTGGGGAGCGAGATCAAACGAATTCCCGTCTTTCCGAATCGTCATCATCTTCCAGTCGGGCTCGACTGAAACTATTTCCGCGATGATCTGAACGCCCTTTTTATTGGTGAACACATGTTGCTGCGCTACCCCTGTCGAGCAAAGCAAACAAAGAGTAGCAAGGATCAAAAAAGCGCGGTCCATAGGCAAATCATACGAAAAAATTCGCAATTCGCACTCGAAAATTCAAGGACACGGATTGGGAAAGCGGTGATGGACTGAATCAATGGCTTTTCGAACTTCGCCGGGCAGTTCAAGTTCGGCACTGGCAATGTTCGCCCGGAGCTGCGCCATCGTGGTCGCACCGGTCAGATTGGAAGCGACGTGAGTACGGCTGTTGATCCAGGCGAGACACATCTGCGCGAGGTCCAGATTGTGGTCATCTGCGATTTTTGCATACGCGTCGATGGCCGCATCGGCATTGGGGCCGTTGTAGCGGGCGAAGCGTTTCCATCGCGTCAGTCTCGCTCCTTCCGGAAATTTGCCGCCCCGGTATTTGCCCGAGAGCCGTCCGAAGGCCAAAGGTGAATAAGCGAGCAGGCGAAGTCCTTCATGGTGACAAATTTCTGAAAGACCGTTATCAAAACAGCGGTTCAGCAGATTGTAGGAATTTTGAATGGTCACCACTCTGGGCCAACCTTTTTGCTCCGCCAGCTGGAGGCACTTCATCGCGCCCCACGGAGTTTCATTGGAAAGACCGATATACCGGATTTTGCCTTGCTTCTGCAAATCGCCAAGAACAGCGAGAGTTTCCTCCAGCGGAACAAAACCGGTCTTCTTCGGCGGGGAATAGTCTCTTGCTCCAAAAAGCGGCACCGGGCGAGTCGGCCAGTGAATTTGGTAGAGGTCAATTCGATCGGTTTGCAGGCGTGTTAAACTGCCTTCAAGAGCCCTTGTGATATTTTTCCGGTCCAGCCCCCCGCCATCGCGAATGTGTTTCACATGCGGTCCGGGACCGGCCACTTTGGTGGCGAGGATTACATCATCTCTCTTTCCCCGGTCAGCGAACCATGTCCCGATGATCCGTTCGGTCTCGTGGCAGGTTTCCGCCCCGGGAGGAACCGGGTACATTTCAGCCGTATCAAATAGATTCACGCCCTGCGAAAGCGCGTAATCCATTTGCTCATGAGCTTCCGCCTCTGAATTTTGCTCTCCCCACGTCATCGTTCCAAGCCCGATGACAGGGACATTCAGATCCGAATGAGGGATCCTGCGGTATTTCAAAACTATTCGCTGATCGTGATCTTATTGCCCTTGCCGCGGCCTTTTTCCTGAGCCCATACCCGGTGAACGTGGTCGTAGATTCTACCGATGGTATCCTTGTATTTGAAACGGTATTCCGAAGTTTTGGCGTGGGTAGTATCCGGATAATGTTTGGTAACGATGTGTTCCGCATCCCCCATCCCGGCCCGGTTGGTTACTTTGTTGGAAATGTCTTTGAGACGGTTGTACGTATTGGTACCGGTGACAGCACCTCCGCCCACTGGCTCGATATAGTAAAACCGGCCAATTTGTCCACCATCCGTCGCAACCGTACATTCATAAACCTTTACCGAACCGTCGATCAAATACTCGTGCTGACTGACACAGGATATCTGATCCAGCCGCACCACAAACCGACCGCCGGCAGTCTCGATTTCCCAAAATCCATTGAGACCAGAGCTTTCACCGTTATCCGTGTTCTGGCCATAACTTGAAACCTGAACCAGGGTGATTCCGACAAAGAGAAGAAAGAAAACGGAAACTTTTTGCATACGCTGAGCTTAGACTAATCCCGCAAATTTGTCTGTTAAAAACCGTTGCGTTTTGCTTCCCTCAGGAGCAGTCCGGCTCTCTGAATTACATCGTGCCACGTCCGGGTGTCGTTTTGTCTCAGGAGCGTCATCTCCAATCAATTCACTTCGGAAATCAGTGTAATGCACGGCGCTCTCACCGCTCCGGCGATATGGACCGTTGTGGTATCCACTGAAATCACAAGATCAAGGGCTGCAACTTGCGCCGTGAATAGCAGTGGATAATTTGCCCCCGGCCTAGTTACGCTGCATCTCCGCCTGGCTCAGCGTAATTTTCCTATGCCGACCGTTTAGTTGCCGTTCATCTGCCTCCGGATCGAGCCCGGTTCATAACCCCAAACATTATCCGAGATCGCTTCGTTTTCGATGTTTACCAACCTCCAGCTCGACGGTAGAAAACTTTGCTTTTTCCAGGTAAATTCCCAGGGCGTATCGAGACCATTGATATGTCTCTTCACTTCGTTTCCACCGCCGATTGGAGTTCCGCCCAGTGTGAATTTGGTGATAATTTTAGCCCTCTTCCCCGCGATCTCGATTTTCTGTTCCTTGAGAGTAATCCCGAGGGTCATGAACTGACTCCTGACATCCAGCATCGCTTCCGTGGCATCCTCGACAGTAAATCCCCACCGGTCTTTATACTCATTGGACAAAAGCCGCCGAAAACGGGCACCTTTCTTCGATTCCACAGCATCGATTAACGTTGCCTGCTGCCTGTTTACTGTCTTCGCAGGTCTCCAATGGATAATCAGCCCTATAATTGCCAGCACTACTGCGACCAGGGTGCCAAGGATGACAACACGGACATAACCAAAAACTAAGTTGCGTGACTGTATTTTCACCTGAGGATCTTGCTACAAACCAAAATAGATTGAAAGTAATTTATTTTACTTATCCTAATTTCTCTTATGGAAGATTACCGCCCGAATGTTGCCGCGATTTTCAGGAAGCCGAAGAACGGCAAAATCCTGATCTGTCAGCGCAAAGACCATGCCGGATGCTGGCAGTTTCCTCAGGGAGGCGTTGATCCGGGGGAAGACCTGATCGGAGCTCTGCATCGTGAAGTGGAAGAGGAAATCGGGATTCTGCCCCATAAATACAAACTGAACTCGTGCCGCACCGGCTATCGATACAAATTTCCGGACGGCCATTTGAAAAAAGGCAGGTATTGCGGCCAGGAACAAACTTACTTTCTGTGCGATTACTTTGGCAAAAAAGGGGAAATCATCCTGAACAATCACGTCCAGGAATTCCGAAAATCGAAATGGATTCACCCCTCGGAATTCAAACTGAAATGGGTGCCCAAATTCAAAGAGGAGGTCTTCAGACAGGTTTTCAAAGATTTCTTCGACATCACTTTTTCCAAAGAACCCCAAAATAATGAAAACTCTTTTAGCGTGTAGACATGCCCTCGCCCTCGAGGGATTTCGGGGGTCGGACTTTGAGCGCCCCCTGGGAGCCCGGGGGGTTACTGACTGCATCAATACGGGAAAACTTCTCCATTCCAGAGGTACAAAACCCTGCTCCATTCTTACCAGTTCGGCTTTCCGGGCCCGGACCACCGCGCATCTAATCGCCGGGCAACTCAGTTTTAACGAGTCAAAAATCATCGAAGAAGAATCCTGGTATCTCGCACCCGCCGACACCTGGCTGCGAACCATCCAGAAACTTCCGGAAGACACCGAAACGACCTTGATTTTTGGTCATAATCCGGGAATGGCCGATTTTGTTCATCGTATTCAGCGAACCCCCGACTACATATCTTTTCCGCCGCTTTCAATCGCTGTCATCCGTTTTAATCTCGATCACTGGGGTGAAGCGGACTGGGGCACAGGTCAATTGATCGAGCACCTTACCCCGACCTGATTCAACAGGGTACACCTCGCAGTTTCATAAGAATTTGGGAAATTCTCTGTACATAAGAATTTGGGAAATTCTCTGTACAAAATCGGTCGGTGACTTATGGAATAAGGGCAAACGGGAGACTTCGACAT
>JARGOZ010000309.1 GCA_029213025.1 Verrucomicrobiales bacterium | reverse complement strand
CAGGCTGACAGAGCAGCGTCTGCCTGGGCACTACTCATCAGCGCCATGAAACGCGCTCTCTGGAGCAAAGTATACTTCGGGTTTTGCAGCGCCAGGCGCATCGCAATGTGTAACCAGGCTCCGGGCACGGTGCCACCCCTGGGGCCGTCTTCCCAGAAAAAGGCGATTTCCGTCTGGTCGTCGGTTCGGCGGGTACTGTCACTACCACCGAGGGTGTAGACTTCCTCATATTGTTGCGCGAATTCTTTCGAGCGAATGTCGGGAAAGGGAGGCGGAGCAAACTGGGTTTTGGAACGAATGGCGAAGGGCTCCATATTTCCGAGATTGGGAAACAGGCCCCGCTCAAACGTTTCAAATCTGGGGCCGATTTCGGCTTTGTAGAAAGGTCCGGTCGATGACCAGCTGTCGATTGTTTTGCGCGGTTCGTAGGACGGGTCAAAATAGAAACCGATTTTCTGACGGTGGCCCCCGTCTACCGAGCGACGTTTCGATACGACACGGCCGACTTCTTTGCCCCATTCTTTGCCCCGGCTTATGGAATCGCCGGTATCACTCAGCATGCGGAGATAGCGATCCCGGTCCAGCCCCATCGGCATTTGGAGAGCTTCCCCGGCAGCCCGCAAAGCTGCTGTGACATAGGCTGCCTCGGGAGATGCACATGACGGAGCGACTCCGATTTCGGGATAGGGGCCCACATATTTCTTCCAAAAACCGTTTACCGCGAGGAATCCCGCCAGGTGTCCGAAGGCATAGGCCCTGGCCGCCACCGGCGGGCCTATTGCGAGGTCCCGCACAGCCTGGAACATGACGTCGGTAACAAACGCATCCGGCGCGGGAACACCTCCTGCCTGATAGACTCCCGTGAGATAGGACCGGCTGTTTCCCGTGGGGGCTGCGCACCCTCCCAGAACAGCGGAAGCACCGGCCATAGCGGCTCGTTTGAAAAAGTGGCGTCGGGATTGACTCATAAAAAAAATGGCTTTCTGCAGAGGCTTAGGAGAAGGTTTTTTATAAAAATTCCCCGGTATTTTTCCTGAAAACTACTAATATTTAATATATCTTAACTAAATTGCAAAATATTTTTAGTGTTTTGATAGACGAATTTGCGTGTGCCTTGATTTGCTGTCAGCGAGCGAATAAGGGTCTGATTGTACCCTGTACAGTCCCGGACCTGACAGGGTACAGTGCCCTTTTCATTCGAAATTCGGGCTCAGTGGTTTACCGGTGGATGCCAGACCAAATCAGGGACAATTTGCAAGTTGACGGATGAAGATCCCTTGCTTTGGTAAATTTAGTTAAGATATCTTAAATGATAAGAAACCTAAAGCATTTGTCCCGTGTATTTTTCTATCCGGCAGCGATGTGCGGTTTCCTATTTACCACCGGATGTATCACGGTCGGCCCCGATTACGAGCGACCCTGCCTCGAAAACGAGGTTCCCTGTAGTTACGATGTGCCTGCGGGGTGGAAAATAGCGGAGCCGGGTGACAAATCCGGTCTTTCTGCCTGGTGGCGGAAATTCGGTGACCCGGGACTGGATTGCCTTGTCGTGGAGGCGACCGGGAAAAATTTCGATATCGTTGCTGCGTTCCACCGGATCGAACAGGCTCGTGCCATATCTGATCGTTCAAATGCGGATCTGTTTCCGATGTTGAATTTCGAACCTTCATCGCGCCGGACACGGCGTTCGGAAACTCTGAGCAACACTTCGAGCAATGTGACCGGGCGGACGACGACGAATCTTTCTGTTCCGCTGGTGATGGATTGGGAAATAGATCTGTGGGGCAAAGTTCGCCGCGAGCTGGAAGCGGCCTGTGCGGAAACCCTCGCAAGCATAGCCGCCCATCGTCAGGTCCGGCTGCTGGTTCAGACGGAAGTAGCGACCCAGTATTTTCTGCTCCGCGCTACCGATGCCGAGATCGTTATATTCGAGGAAGCGCTCGATCTACGTAGAAAAGCGCTCGACCTGAACAAACTGCGCTTTGACGCAGGCGACACCAATGAAGTTGATGTCTCCCGTGCGGAAACCGAACTGTATTCTACCAACACGGAATTGATACAGCTGAAACAGTTTCGCGAAGAGGTCGAAAATGCGATTGCCGTGTTGGTTGCGAAGCCGTCTTCCGGATTCAAAATTCCGGCCAAACCTCTTATCGGGCCACCGCCAAAGATTCCGGCAACATTGCCTTGTGCCCTGCTGGAGCGCCGACCGGATGTAGCCGAAGCCGAGCGAATCATGATGGCGGAAAACGCCCGTATCGGTGTGGCAAAAGCCGCTTTTTTCCCGGCCCTTAATATCGACGCCGCATTTGGCCTGGAGAGCGGCGCCATTGAAACTTTATTTAACTCCGCGAGCCGAACCTGGACAGCCGGCGCGGCTTTGGCTGCACCAATTTTCCATGCAGGCCGGAATAAAGCCGAACTGAAACGCAGCGAGGCACGCTATTGCGAAACCGTTGCAAACTACCGGGCGACTATTCTCAATGCCGTCCGGGAAGTCGACGATGCGCTGGTGGCAGGTTCACGCCTGGCCGAGCAGGCGAGAGCACAGAGCCAGACGCTGGAAGCCGCCAATCGCACTGTGGAACTGACTGGAAACCGTTATCGCGGTGGAGTGGATACCTATTTCGAAGTCGTTGATGCCGAGCGAACAGCTCTCGACGCTCAGCAGGCAGCCGTAAGAATCCGCTCTGCCCGATACACCGCAGCTATAGCACTGATCAAAGCTCTGGGCGGAGGCTGGGAGGCCTGTGAAACCGGAAAAGAGTAACGACCTCATTTCAAATAGTACTGCGGAAAAGTTTGTTGTTTCGTTAGGGTTGTAACGAATCGTGTTTTCCGGACTGCCGTGTTTTCTCCGCAGGTTCGCTTCTCCTTCATGATTGAGGTGGGCGACCATGATGAAACGACAAAAACTGATTATTCCATTTCTCGGGATCGTATTCTATAGCGGGGCGATGGCGAATCCGGCGGTAAATATGCCTTCCCCGGCGCGGGAATTCCGGGCTGCCTGGGTCGCCACGGTTCACAATCTGGACTGGCCGTCGCGTCCCGGTCTGTCGGTTCCGCAGATGAAGGAGGAGGCCGTTGCCATCTTGAACCGGATCGAAGAACTGCGGATGAATGCCGTCATTTTTCAGGTTCGTCCCCAGGCTGACGCCTTGTATCGATCGGACCTGGAACCATGGTCGTGGTATTTGACCGGGGAACAGGGCCGCGCTCCGGCGGGTGGTTTTGATCCTCTGGATTTCTGGATAGAGCAAGCCCACGCCCGGGGCATACAGTTGCATGCCTGGTTTAATCCTTACCGCGCCTATCACGGACGCGGCCAGGGAGAGATGGCCCCGAACTATATCGTAAAGTCTCATCCGGAACTGGTCGTAAAACTACGCAAAAGCGGTTACCAATGGTTGGATCCCGCTCTGGAGGAAGCCCGGTTGCACACCATTCGTGTCGTCATGGATGTGGTGAAAAGATATGACATCGACGGAGTTCATTTTGACGATTATTTCTATCCCTATCCGGCTTACAACGGCAATCGATCTTTCCCTGACGAAACTTCCTATTCAGCTTATAAAAAAGCCGGCGGTTCAATGGCGATAGGCGATTGGAGACGGGACGCGGTAAATTCTCTGGTGAAAGATCTATACCGGGAAATCAAAGCGGAGAAGAACTATGTGGAATTTGGTATCAGCCCTTTCGGCATTTGGCGACCCGGGTACCCGAAAGGTATCAATGGACTCGACCAATACCGTGTTCTTTACGCCGATGCGAGGAAATGGATTCGCGAAGGCTGGGTTGATTACATGATGCCCCAGCTCTACTGGCCGGTTAATGCCAGGAAACAGAGCTTTCCGGTTTTGCTGGATTGGTGGCACGAGCAAAATAAGGCTGGACGTCATCTCTGGCCCGGAATGAAAATTACCGCTTCTTCCGGTGAACTGACAAAACAGATTGGCATCGTCCGGGATCAGGGCGGGGCTACACCGGGAATGTGTCTATTCAGTATGAAACGGCTCATGCGCAGTGACCGGGGTTTGCAGAGCAAAGTATGGAAAGAGCCGGCTTTGATTCCTGCCTCACCATGGCTGGCAAGGACACCGCCGCCACCGCCTCGAATACTGTATCAGGGTGGGGGCACGAGTTCGCCCTACTTGTTGATCGAGCCGGGCAGCGAGCCCTTTTTCCAAATAGTCGTTAACGAAAAACGGGATGGTGAATGGCTGCCCGCCCGGATTTTTCCCTGCACCTATGTCCGGCACCCGATGGATCCCGGTCTGGAGGAGGTAGCATTCCGGGCGGTAAACCGCCTGCGGGTTATGAGTAGAGCGGTAGTTCTTTCCACCGAACGAGAGATTCGGCATTAATAGATTTACCCCGCAGTTCCATCCACATCGATTCGGATAAGACCTGCGATCATCCGAAGAACCTCCTGTTCAACGACGGGTAGTTCGTTGTCGAGCAGATCGATCGGAGTTCCGTTGTAGATCGAGTTAGTCAGAGCGGAAAGTAGATCTTCCTCATCGTGTTCCACCCCGGTCAGGAAGACAACACGCACTTCGCCACCCAGTGTGAAGAATATTCTCGCCGGCTGATTCACCACGGGGCTGGTAAGGTTATAGCCCGATTCATCCGTGACAAATAGACTCTCCAGGCTCAAAT
>JARGOZ010000308.1 GCA_029213025.1 Verrucomicrobiales bacterium | reverse complement strand
GCTCAACAAATCGATCCTGGTATGATTCGGCCAATTCGGACTTTTTCGCGTCACGACCACCCTGTTTCCAGATGAACCCACCTACCTCAAACCGGGAAACCCGATGGGCTGCGGCCACGGCGTTGATCATATCGCGATACAGAGATCCCTTAAGTGCATCCCCGGTTTTGCTGGCTTCCGACCATTCCCAGTCCGGTTTCCAGGCGTTCATCCCGGTTCCTCCGACAGCCACTTTGATTATTCCGATCGTGTCTTCCGGAAAAATGTTCACCATTTCATGAGCAAAAGCTACCTCGGGGCCAAATTGCTTTTTGGGCACCATATACTGCCATTTGCCTCTGGCCCAGATTCGAATCCGGGGATGCGGCCCCGAGTACGGCGGCGGCAACTTTCCCGCCTTGCCGTGCCCCACCATGTTCGACTGCCCCATCAAAAGAAAGACCCGGAACCGGGTTCGTTCCGGAGGCCCCGCCTCACCGCCGCCCATGGTCGCCGCCTGCTTTAATCCAATACCCCGCGATGGATCTTCTCTCAGGGTCAATTCACGGAGATCAAAATGCCGGGCTTCCGCCCGGTAAGCCGACCATTCAGTCGCATTTACATCCCGATATTTCAGCAAATCCTGATCCAAAGAACTTTTCCCGAAAAACTCCGGTTGAATCGAACAGGAGACTGAAAATAAACTGAACAGCACCAACGCAAAATATCGACAATTCATCTGTATAGTCAGCGTGCTCACCCCGCTATCCTAGGCTCTTCAGGCCGGAGGTTCAAGGGCGCAGCACGGTTAAAAATGTAATACCCCGATATCGCTCCTTCGTTGCATTCCAGAGAAAGAAACTTTATCCGATTGCTCGTAAACCTGCGCCACCGCTGACTGCAGAGTTGCTCCCTGCGCGACGATCGCGTACACCCTGCCACCGGCCGTTTCAAATCGCCCCTCTCCGTCGAGGCGGGTACCGGCGTGGTAAATTACCGCTCCATCCAATTCCCCGATTCCTGAGATTGTATCACCGCTTCTCGATGAGGCGGGGTAACCAGCTGAGGCGGAGACGAGACAGACACTCCAACCATCGCTGAATTCAATCAAATCAGGCTGAAGATTTCCTTTCGCCCCTTCGAAAACGTACTTCGCGAAATCGCCTTTAATCATCGGAAGAACCGCCTGCGCTTCGGGATCACCGAACCGGCAGTTGTATTCAAGAATTTTCGGGCCTTCATCCGTCAGGATCAGCCCAAAATAGAGAAATCCCCGGTAGGGAAGCCCATCCTTTATCAACCCTTCAACCGTGGGTTTCACAATCGTTTCCTCGATTTGCCGCCTCAAATCTCCCTCAAACATTTCGAGCGAACTTACAGCCCCCATACCTCCGGTATTGGGCCCTTCATCTGCATCTGAGATTCTTTTGTAATCACGCGCCGGAGCCAAAATCTGGTATTGATCATCAACCACGGAAGCAAAAATCGAAATTTCGGGACCGGCGAGGAATTCTTCGACCAGCAGCCTGCCTTCACCGAACTTTCTCTGACCGAGAACTTCATCGATAAATTCCATCGCGGAAGCCTCATCCAGACACACCGCAACACCTTTTCCGGCGGCCAGTCCGTCGAACTTCAGCACTGTGGGATATTTCCCTCCGATCGCCTCCACCGCGGCGTCCACGTCGTCGACCGAAGCGTAGCCGCCCGTCGGGATTTCGTGCCGCACCATAAATTGCTTGGCAAACTCCTTGCTGGCCTCCAACTGAGCGCTCTGCTTTTGAGGTCCCCAACAGGGAATCCCGGCCTTCTCACATTCGTTGGCGAGACCGTTATCCTTCACGAGATAGCTTTCCTCGCCAGCGACGCAGAGATCGATCTCCTTTGCTTTCATGAAATTAATCAATGAAGGCAAATCCTGTGCATCAACCTCCTCTGCTATTTCAAAAATGGCATCACTCCCGGGGAAGGAGTAAATTTTCGTCTCCGATGGAGATTGTTGGAGTGCAGTAATGATCGCGTGCTCGCGCCCGCCTTTTCCGACAACAAGGACCTTTATCATGGAATCTGGTATGTGGTGAAATGCGGCCACCGTGGGGCAAAAAATCCGGGTTCACAAGCCCAAATCAATGTCCATCGTACCCTGTCAGGTCCCGCATTGTACCCTGTTTGGACTCCAACTGAACCCTGTTTAATCGCGTTAAAACCGGGGTTTTGAAGGTTTTTTGATGGTCAAACCTGAGAAAACACTTCTCAAACCGAATATTTGGGTCATGTTGGTATGAAGTATAATTATGTCTAAAGACGACGGAAAATCAGTCGAACTCGAAGGTACCATTCACACCGTTCTTCCCGGAACCATGTTCAGGGTGGAATTGGATAATGGCCACCTTGTTCTAGCTCACATCTCAGGAAAAATGCGCAAGCGTTTCATCCGACTTGTAGCCGGCGACCGTGTGAAGATTGAAATGTCGCCCTATGACACAGAGAAAGCGAGAATCGTTTACCGGGTTGACCCAAGGAACCCCGGTGGTTTCCGCGGACCGAGAAGGCCGCCCAGAAATATGGCGCGCCCCGGTCAGCCGAAAAAGCGAGCCAAACCGAACCTCACACCCACCCGTAAACAGGGCGGCGGAGGTCCGAATAACACAAAAAAGACGGGCGGTAGTTAACCTGTCATCCCGGCGTCTCTGCTATTCAGGGGATGCAAAATCTTTTCGAAGTTCTCTCATTACGTTGTGATCTGACGATTTCCGACTCGGAAATCGATCAATCGTGGCGAACTCTGAGTCAGGAGCACCATCCCGATTTGATCGGAAAAGATGGAGTCGACATTTCAACCCGGATCAACGAAGCACGGGACGTTCTCACGCGCCCGGCAGGCCGGCTTGAGCAGTGGTTGAGGGTGAAATCCGGGGAATCAAGCCCCCGGAACGCCAGCCTCAACGAGGATCTCATGTGCTTATTTTCAACGGTTGGAGACAGCCTGGGCAGGGCGGATGAAGCCATCAAAGCAATAAAGGCATCGCGCACAGCACTGGCCAAATCTTTACTTATGCCGGGAACCCTGGCAGCCCAAAAACGCATCCAAACCAGTTTGGGCGAAATTCACCGCAAAATCGGATCGATAACCGATCGTTTTCCGGAGTTTGAAGCAGACGCAGAAAAAGGCGAGTTTCAGAAAGCAATCGCCGCTCTCGGTGAACTGAAATTCCTCGAAAAATGGCAGCGGGAATGTCAGCAAAGACTTCTCGAACTGATCGCAATCGAATAAAAAGAAATGGACGGTAACATAATTGCAGGAATCGATCTGGGAACCACCAATTCGCTGATCAGCGTTGTTGAGTCCGGTTTTCCCATCGTGTTAGCCGATCCTGAAGGGAAGCGAATCCTGCCATCTGTTGTCACTTTCCTACCCAACGGCGAAATTTTGACCGGCGAAAAAGCAAGCCGCAGCCGCTCTCTCCACCCGGAGGCTACGGTTTCTTCGATAAAACGAGTCATCGGCCGTCGTTTTGCGGAACTATCCGCAGAGGAAATCTCTCAATTCCCTTTTACAATAACCGAAGCGGAAGACGGAAGCGTCCTCGTCGACACAGGAAAAGGCACCACGAAAACTCCCGGGCAAGTTTCCTCGGAAATTCTCAAGGAGCTGAAACGAACTGCCGAAGCCGCCCTCGAATGCCCGGTCGAAAGAGCGGTCATCACGGTTCCCGCTTACTTCGGTCACAGCCAGCGGGAAGCCACCCGCGAAGCGGCAGAAATGGCAGGCTGGAAAGTGGAACGCATCCTCAACGAACCCACCGCAGCCGCTCTCGCCTACGGTCTGAATCAAAGCGAGGAGGTGCAACGCATCGCTGTTTACGACCTGGGTGGCGGCACATTCGATCTCTCGGTCCTCGAACTGAGAGACGGGGTTTTCGAAGTCATTTCCACCTCCGGCGACACGCAACTAGGCGGTGATCATATCGATCTCGCCATTTCTCAGTATCTCGAGAACGCCATGCAGTTGAAAGACGTATCTTTCGAACAGAGATCGGTACTCGCCGCAGCTGCCCGCAAAGCCAAAGAAGTACTCAGTATTGAGCAGGAAACCACTGTGGAACTGCCCTTTTTCGACGGTTCTTCCAGTTACTCTGCAACATTGACCAGGGCAACGCTCGAGTCTCTAGCCATGCCCTTCATCGAGCGCACCCGCATCATCAGTAAAAAGGCGCTGCTGGAAGCGGAGCACAAGGGAGCGGAAAAAATCGATCATCTAATTCTTGTGGGCGGAAGCACCCGGATGCCTGTCGTACATGACAGCCTGAAAAAATGGTTCGGCCTCGAACTCAATGTGACGCAACACCCGGACGAAGCTATCGCTATCGGAGCGGGAATCCAGGCAGGGATCATGTGCGGACGAATCCGCCAGGTCGTTCTGCTCGATGTTGTTCCGCTTTCGCTTGGAATCGAAACCATCGGCGGTTTGATGAATGTGATCATACCGCGCAACACCACAATTCCCGCAAAAGCCGGGGAACTTTTCACCAACGGTATTTCCAATCAGCAATCTATGGCAGTTCGAATTCTCCAGGGAGAACGCGAAATGGCGAAGGACAACTGGCTGCTGGGGGAAATTACCGTTCCATTCGAGCCGGGACCGACAGGGAGTGCCAGAGTGGGGATACAGTTCGAAATCGACG
>JARGOZ010000048.1 GCA_029213025.1 Verrucomicrobiales bacterium | reverse complement strand
GTTGGTGTTGCGCGGATCAGGCGTTACATCAACAATGTCAGCTGTTGGTGCTGTGGTATCAGTCAACCAGGAATCGGCTGCATCCGCTGCGAAGGCATTGCCGAGTGCATCGATGATTCCCGATCCGGAAGCGTTCAATGTCAGTATATAGTTTCCTTCCACTGTCGTCACACTGCTCAGATCAATCGTGTAGCTGCTGCCGCTGCCGTTCACACCCAGTCCGGAAATGTCTACATTACTTCCATTCCTGGTGAGATTGAAGTCACTGATATCGACACCGGTGACGGCTTCACTGAAGGTAATCGCTACATTGCCTGCGCTGGCGTTACGCGGGTCAGGTGTCACATCGACGATATCAGCGGTGGGAGCCACGCTTTCGACCAGGCGGATCACACCAGGAATAGACTCGTCGATCCGGTAGTTAGCCGGCACTCCGGTTGCACCGGTTGCGAGCGAGCCGCTGAGAGTGCCACTATAGGTGACCAAATCGTAGATTGCATCATCTGCTGCGGCATTCAACTGGCTGAGATTCAGGATTGCCCCGGACACATCCAGATTTCCGGTGACAGCGAGAAGATCGCTGGAACCGGTTCCGGATCCGTCATACTGGAGGTTCAAAGCGCCGCCAATCAATGTGTCTCCGGTAATGGTGACTTGATTGACCGAACTCGAGCCGATGGTTAAATCGCCGTTGAAGGTTACCAATGTTCCGGCAAGAACAAGATCACCTCCTGCAGTAACATTTCCGTTCAGACGTAACTCGTCGCCGCCGGAGCTTAATCCGCCGTTGAGAGTAATATTGTCTGCGGTAATCGTTATCGGACCACTGAGGCTGATCGCGCTGTCAATTACTACGCTGTCAGTTTGTGTATCCCCACCGGCGTTGACGGTATTGATGACTATGCTGGTGATTCCACTCTGGACCAGAGTCACCGTATTGGAATCTGTATCCAGATCGGTCACCCCGAGACCGGCCCCGACGAGAAGTCCGCCTGTATCGGTGATTACGAAACGACCGAATCCATCATCGGAAATCGTCAATCGATCTGCGTCGTCAGTCTTCACATCAGTGATGGTCAGAACTCCGTCCACAACGGTGACCAGAGTCTCCGGCGGCAAAGTGGCACTGGAGGTAAAATTCCAGGTTGTGGTGTCGCCGATTCCACCAAAGGCATTGGGAACCCCGTCGGTATCGGTGATAGCTCCGGCATCGATTTCGATGTGGTAGTCCGTGCTCAACAGAAGATCTGAAGCCGGGTTAATCGTCAGGATATTTCCGGAAATGCTGATCTGAGCATCGCCGACCGGGATCACTGTCGAAGTGCTGTTAGTATCATCAAAAATAGTGATGTTCCCCGTGCCAATCGCGATGTCCTGGTTGAACTCGATGACCAGATGATTATCCACCTGGTATCCGCTCGAATCATCGGCAGGGGTCAGGCTGACAATCGCGGGTGCGATCGTTACCAGACGGATCTCTTTGGCTGCTTCATCAACGACTACCTCGTATCCGGTCGGGACATTGGTAACTACATTTTTGAAGACTTTGTCGCCGGTGAGATTTCCTGTCCAGGTCACCAAAGTATAAGAAGGATCATCCGCCGACGGAGCGGTAAGACCATCAATCCCGAGCAATACCAGATCGGTATCTTTCAGATCGAAGTCGCCGTTGATGACCAGCTTGTCGTTGGTATCATTCGCCGCATCGATTCGCATCTCCAGCTTTGTGGTGGCCGCAACGCCTTCAAAGTCCGCCGGACCTCCGGTAATCACTCCGCCTGAAATCAGACTGGTAACCGCTGCATCACCGCTGGGCACACCGAAGATCACACCACCGTTAACAGTCAACGTGCCGGTAACCAGCGAACCTTTACCATCCTGGCCGGGACGAATCGTAGTCAGAATATCCGCTTCCAGTTCGCCGGTAAGATCAAGAGTACCGATACCTCCGAAAGTTCCATCGAGGATTTCCATACCTCCGTCGTCTTCCCGGAATACCTGCACCCGAATGTCACTCGCGTCAGTGACGCCATTCACATACAAGCCATGGCGGGGTGAGCGATCAGCTCCGGTAGTGCTGTGGTTACCAACCAGAATGATACCGGTATAGGTTCCGGTTCCGGTCTCGTTAAGTATCCACGGACTCTCTGCATTATACCTACCGTAGAGTGCGAGGTTGCCTACACCAATCAGCTCGCCGTTAAACTCCGCGAATGGAGCCGTTGGCCGGAACTGCAGAGTGCTGGTAAGCACCTCAAGCGTACCCGAACCGGTGACGTGCCCCATCAGATCACTACCCTGACTTCTAAACAAACCGCCGGATTCTATGTCCACCCGAACAACATCGCCGAGCATGTTGTTGTTTTGGAGATGGAAAATAGCACCATCTTTGATAACAATATCCAGGGTGCTGACAAAGGCCCGGTTCTGGGTGGCTGTTCCGCCATCGATGTGCAGCGTTCCCTCCCTGACTTCAACAAGACCTGTCATGTCGTTGCGCAGGTTGTCATTAGGTGCGGTGTTGTTGTTGGGCAGGTTGGTCAGGTTGAAGTAAGGCATCACATTCCACGTGCCGCTGCCGGACTTAATCAGGGTACCCGATCCGCTGATGCGCCCGGTTTGATTTCCACCAAGCGTCCCCGCACCGCTAACATGTATCGTCAACGCGTTGCCGTTGAGTTCCGTGACCCCAAGCGTGCTGTTTACCTGAGTTTGTCCACCTCCCGGATTGGTCACACCGTCATCTCCGTCGAGCAGGAAGATCCCCACCGCTGAAAGAGTGACAGCGCTGTTGATCTGCTTGGTTCCGCTCAAAGTGAGGTTACCTGAGGATGACGTTACGTCGCCACTTAGGTTAATCGCACCAACAGCCGGGTCGGGCGAAGCAACTGCGATGTCTATATTGCCATTTGCGGTCACATTGGCTGCCACTGTCACAGAAGTGGCTCCATCGAAATCGATGCTACCACTTACGTTCAGTTCGGTATTCACATTGATTGCTCCGCCGGTGGCAATCAGATCGCCGGTCACGGTTGGATCATTGCTGTTCAGGTTGACGGCGGAGTCGCCGTTTAATGTAATGACCGAAGCACTCAGAGCCGCGTTCACATTGACCGTGTCCGCCGTAATGGTGAGCGGTCCGGAGAAAACCAGCGCTGCGTCAACCGTCACGGAATCAACCGCAAGGTCTGTGGCTTCATCGCCGGTGAAAGCGGTTTGGATGACAATCGAGTTCACCAGGGTTTTATCGATCCGAACGGTAGCCGGAGCGGTGCGCTCCAGACCGGTCGGCATTTCAGATCCCGCCGATATGCCTACTGAACCCACCGAATCGGAAATTACGATATAGTCCACACCTGCCTCGCTTACCTCCGAGATCGTCAGCGCATTTACCGAGTCACTGAGAACATCGGACACGGTGAGAACACCGCCAATGAGCGATACCTCAGCATCAACAATGGAGTTGACTCCGCGGTAGGTGAGCACAACATCATTTCCGTCACCCCCATCGTAGTTCACTCTCCAGGTGTAACCATTCGCGTCGAACTCGGTGTTGTTCGGGGCGTTTTCAAATTCGCCGGTTATGCCTCCGGATGTATTGAGGTTATCTATCAGAGTGTAACTGGTGTCCACAGCAGGAGCTGTGGCATAGCCGAAATCCACATTGAATAGCAAGTTATCCCCGACGTTGCCGAGATCGAGATTCACTCCTTCCGGCAACACCAGTTGATTCGTTCCACCAAGAGTTCCACCGGCACCGCTCGAACTCAGACCAAATTGCAGCTGGCTGGCGCTGCCCAGGCTGAGATTCGTATTCGCCGTGGCGATGTTACCGAGGAATGTTCCTGCCGTGGTATTGATCGTGATACCATTGTGCACGGCATCGTACGTAGCCTGGACCTGGTTGGCATCGAGAGCTTCGCGCCAGACGCGGTAGATCGCAAATTCTCCATTGAAAGCAGCGGTTGGCCGGTTTGCATCGATCGCATAACCACCGGTTTCGCCGGTCTGGCGACCCAAACCTATATCATCCGTGCTGGAAATATCGTCAAGGTCAACATTGTCGATGGAACCCACGAGGGTTCCGTTGATATAGAGCCTTACAATATCATTGTTCGGGCTGGCTCCTGATCCGCCGTCGCGGTCATAGGAAATCGCGAACTGGACAAAATCGGTGAGATCAATACCCAGAGTTGCGAGGTCTACAGTCAACAGTCCGCCTGCATCCCTTGTGCCTGCTCCCTCTCCAGTCAAACGGTCGTCATCCTCCTGTGCGGCGAGCGAAACCACCGAGCCATTCCCGGCTGGCTGGCGCCGGAGCTTCCGGTTTCCCAGATGACCCGCGCCGTAGTGTCAGTTTCATACCCGGAATTCAACCGGGCCCACAATTCCACAGTCACATCGACATTGGAAAGATTGGAGTTATTGACGGGGTAGAAATCCTCCAACCCGCGGCCCTGAGCCTGAGTAGTGAAAGCGGCGTGAATTCCCTGATGAGCCGAATCGGTCACCGCTGTGGGTGCGCCGTTCGCGATCAGGTCCAGATCCGCGAAGTTGTTTGATCCAAGGAAGTCCAGAGTAGAGGACCCTTCGAGGTCTTCCAGCGCTCCGACCAGATCCTCCCAGAGATCAATGCTCGCGGGATCAAGCGCAGCGACATAGTTCAGGAACAGATTGGATCCATAGCCGGTTCCATTGTTACGGAGATAGACATTTCCGGTTCCACCGGTTGTCAGAGATCCCAGGCCGCTGTCCTGAGATAGAGCGCCGAGAGAATCGGTACCTATATTCCCGCCGAAGATGATATCCCCGTTGGCATTCACAGTAAGAGATTGATTTCCGCCGTCAGAACTGTCGATAGTAGAACCGAAAGTGATTCCACCGGAACCCGCTGTGGCATCGATCACGACATTTCCTCCGGTGATGAGCACCTGATTGTTGAATGCGTTGTTGATCGACCCATTGAGAATCACATCGCCACCCAGTTTGGTGTAGCCACCGAAGTAGGTATTGATCGAAGCCACATCCATGCCTTTGGCAAAATCGGTGACGCCGGCCACTTGAATATTCAGATCAGCACCGGACCCGGTGATCTTATCAGAAAAAGTTCCGGTGTTAATCGCAAGGAAACTGGAAGTGCCCGCACCGAGTTCAAGAGTTCCGCCAAAGCTGAATGACTCAGCGGAAAGAGTGGCAGTTCCGGTGATCGTAGATCCTCCGGCAAAAGTGATCCGACCGGTAAAGCCGGACTGTCCTGTGTAATAGACATCGGTCAGTGCATCCGCTTTGAAGGATACATCGCCGACAAAATCGGTCGCACCCTGAAAGGTAAGATGATCGGCGATGAAACCGGTATTTCCATCCGAGGCCACATCACCACCAAAAGTCTGGCTGCCCGAGGTTTTCACCTGAAGTGGAACGGACACAGTGCCGCCGTTGAAGTGAACGGTTCCCGCCGCCCCGGTGGTCACCCCGGTCAATTCCGCCGTGCCACCGACGCTACCGTTGAAAGTCACATCACCGGCCGTGGTGTTTACCGTAAGATCGGAAATTGTCGCGCCATTGCCATCGTCATCGACGGTTCCCCCGAAGATGATTTCAGAGGCGTTCAAAGTCGTCGAAGCGCCGAGTGTGACACTGGCCGAGTAGGTTTGTGAACCGGTCGTGGTTACGGCAACCGATGAAGTGCGTGTAGTGTTAAGCACATCCCAGTTGGTCTTCGCTTCGAGGTCGCCAAAGGTAACCGGCACGTCGCGATAGGCACGCATCACTGCGATCTGGCCATTGAATCCAGGAGTTGAGTTCCCGGTCACAGCCCAGTCGGTAACCCGGCCGATTCCCTGATTACGACTGGTTGACCAGTCATTGAAGGTTCCTCCGGTTTCAGAGGAAACGGCCTGTTCGCCACCGGCGGAGGTTCCACCGTTGAGCCAAAGCTTAGCGAGGTCGTTACCCAAATCAATCATCGCCATCAACTGGTAAAATTGACCGGCAACCAGCGGCGTTGAAAGAACGACGGTCCTCGACACAGTAGCGTCTTCGGTCAGGAGTTTGAGCACACCATCTTCGATGTAAATCGCAGTGCCGTCCTCGCCGGGTTGACTACCGGATTCCCAGACGATGAAAGGTCCGCCAACCAGATCGCTCGCGGCGGGACTGAAAACGATTTCAATCGCCACGTTTTCATCCGTCCAGTTGGGATCGTTACCGTTACGCAGAGGATAGCCGACTTCGCTTTCGAACGAACCCATTTGAGCACCGGCATTAGCTCCACCGAGGTCGTAAGCCCAGGTGATTCCCGCAAGATTGGAGGTCGCCGAAACATCAGTAGGTGCCAGAGTTGTCACCCCGGTCCAGTCCCAACGGTTGCCGCTGCGGTCCGTGCTGAGCGGTGCACCGGCCGTCACATCGCCGGCATTGATAGTTGAATCCCAGTAAACACCATCGCCCCGGTCCAGCGCCGCATCCCAGTTCAAACTGAGGAACGGCTGCTGAGCCACCACCGGATTATCACCCAGCAATGTGGCTGTGGCATTTGAAGTATCCAAAGTCGAGAGAGCATCTGTGCCTCCAACTACACTGTTGAATACAACGGTTCCGGTTCCCACATCAAAGCTCAGCGCCCGGTTTTGTCCCGCGTCAGAGTTGACGGTCCCGTTGAAATTTATCCGGCTGCCGCCCAGCGACAGGTCGGTATTCAGAATCACGTTGCCGTTAAAAGTAACAGTTCCGGCCGTGGAAACGACTGGGGCATCGAGATAGATCGTTTCCGCCGTGATAGAGATATCTCCGGAACGGATGATAGCACTGGATATTGTCACGACGTCAGCGCTGCTATCGCCGGAGGCGTTTTTCGTGTTGAACACAATACTGGTGATCCCGTTCTTCCCTACAGAAACCGAGTTCGGAGCGAGGTCGGTATCGTTGACCCCAATGCCCGCGCCAACAGTCAAACCACCCGTGTCAGTGATGACATATTGCCCCAGTCCATCATCGATTATTGTCAGATTATCCACGCTGTCGCCTTCGATATCGGTAATCGTGAGAACTCCATTATCCAGGCGGACAACGGTTTCCGGTGGCGGAGTGTCACTGGTTCTGAAGTTCCAGGTCGTGGGATCTGAGATACCGGGGAAAACCTTGGGACTTGCGGATGTGTCGGTGATCGCTGTAGCATCGATGAGAACATGATATTCGGTATCCAGTTCCAGATTCGCACCGGGATTGATTGTCAGAATACTTCCTGAAATCGAGATTTGAGGATCACCAATCGGGATTACGACCGGGCTGGCACCACCGACAATTGTAATATTGCCGGTTCCCGCCTGAATCGGCTGGTTGAACTCAATCACCAGCTCGGAATTGACCTGCAAACCTGAGAGGTCGTCAGACGGTGTGAAATTGATAACCGCCGGTTCAATCGTTGTCAGCCGGATTTCCCCTGCGGTATCGAAATTGATTTCATAACCGGCAGGAAGACCTGTGACCGAATTGAATTCCGTTCCGGTGAGGGTGCCGCCGTAGGTAATCAGAGTGTAGTAGGCATCGTCCGAAGCAGACAGAACGGTAGATCCATCCAATTCAAAAAGCGTCAAATCTGTCAGAGAAATGTCGAGATCACCGGTCACTACAAGCCGGTCGCTGGTGCCGCCTGCGTCATCGACGCGCATTTCCAGATTGGTGTAGTAGGGAGTGATCAGGGCTTCGGCATTGATCGCCGCATCCTGGCTGGGTGCGCCGAGGATCACATTGCCTTCAACGGTGAGAGTTCCGGTCGACAACGTGCCCCGACCATCCTGACCGGGTTTGAAAGTGGTCAGAATTTGGCTGGTCACAGTTGACTGGATCGTGCCGATACCACCCAGGGTTCCGGCGACGTTGTCATTGGTATTGTTAGCCTCCTGCTGACTGCGCACACTGATCGCCTGGGCATCGGTAATGCCGTTTACAAATAGACCGTGCTGCGGGTTGGCATCGATACTGTTCCCTGTGGCACTACCGATAATGATCGTCCCGGTGTAGGTGCCGAATCCGGTTTCCGTCAGAATCCAGGGTCGTTCCGCATTGTATTGTCCAAGCAGAAGTAGATTCTGGTCACCGGTCATTTCCCCGGCAAACTCTCTGATGCCATCGTTACGCATTTGCAAAGAGCCGCCTTCTATAACAAGTGCTCCCGCACCGGTTACTGAACCGATGGTGTCAGCGCTGTTGAGGATAAATGTACCACCTGCATCAATTTGCACCCGGACAAGATCGCCAAGAGTGTTGGACTGGACCAAATCAAGAGTTGCTCCTGAAGCGATCACCACATCCAGCGTGTTACGAATGGCACGCCCTTGATATTGCGAACCTTTGGCGACAGCCAGAGTTCCGGCATTCACGAGCACAGGGCCTCCGGTGAAGTCATTTCGAACCTCCAGGTTCGGGGCTGTGTTGTTGTTCGGGAATGTGGTGATGTCGCCATAGGCGTTGAAATCCCAGGTTCCCGTTCCCTCTTTCACCAGTGAACCGACTCCGATAATACGACCAGTCTGATAGCCATCGACTCCGGTCACATCCACGGTGAGCGTGTTGCCGTTCAGGTTGGTGTTACCGAAGGTGTTATTTACAAATCCGATCAGTGCGTCGTCGCCATCGAAAAGGAATACATCAACCGCCTGCAAAGTCAGACTGGCTCCGAGAACCTTGGTTCCCGTCAAAGTAATGTTTCCGAGCGAGGAGCGCAGGTTGGCGCTGTTCAGGTTGACCGATGCGACCGACGGATCCGGAGAGGTTACCGATATGTCGAGTGGCCCGTTCGAGGTGACATCAGCGTTCAGATTCACGGCACTTGTTCCTGCAAAGGTCAATGTTCCACTCACATTAAGTGTAGTGTTAACGCTGATGATACCACCGGTGACATTCAAGTTTCCGGTCAGGTCAGGATTTGAACTGCCGAAGCTGACGCCGGTATCACCCCGCAAGGTGATGGTTCCACCCGAGCTCAACACTCCATTTACGGACAGGTTGTCAGCAGTGACAATAAGGTCTCCCGACAGATTCAAATCGGTGTTGATATTGACGGTGTCTTCCGAACTGTCGATATCCTCGTCGCCGAGGAAAGCGGTCTGCACGATCAACGAACTCACCAGCGTTTTATCGATCCGAACTGTGTCGCCACCAATCCGTTCAAAATTGGCCGGCATGTCCGAGCCTGCTGCAATCCCGAGGGCTCCCGCCGCGCTGGAGAAAACCAGATAATCAACCCCGCCGTCATTTACTTCGGTGATGGTCAAATTGTTCGCCGAATCAGATGTCACGTCGCTCACCGTGAGCACACCTCCGCTCAGCGAGAGTTCCGCGTCGAGCACGGTGGTCACGCCGAGGAATGTGAGGACGACGTCGTTTCCGTCACCCACATTGTAATTGACCTTCCACCGGAACCCGTTTGCGGTGAATTCCGTATCGTCCGGTGCGTTGGCGAATACGCCACTCAGACCTCCGGAGATATTCTGGTTGTCGATAATGGTGTAGGTCGTGTTATTCGCCGGAGGACTGGTAAAGGGAAATCCGACATTGAATAACAGGTCGTGCGCATTGGTCAGGTCGAGGCTGAACCCGTTGGTCACAGTTAGCTGGTCAAAGGTCGTTTCATCATCGATTCCAATAATCAGAGCGCCCAGAGAGAGATCCGATTCGAGAACCACCGGATTGCCGCCGAATCCCACGCCGGAGGTGGTTGCCATGGTGATGCCGTTATGCACAACATCGTAGGCAGCTTGCACCTGAGCTGCGTCGAGAGCTTCGCGCCAGACACGGTAGATGGCGATTTCCCCGACGAAGTTATTGTCATAATCATCGGCATTGCCCGGGAACGGGTTGGTTGTCT
Source organism: Verrucomicrobiales bacterium (assembly GCA_029213025.1). GTDB lineage: Bacteria > Verrucomicrobiota > Verrucomicrobiia > Verrucomicrobiales > DEV007 > Arctic95D-9. The sequence continues at coordinate 31,871 of JARGOZ010000048.1, read as the reverse complement.
CACTATCCGAGAAACCACCGAGACTGCTGTTCTCACGGCCCAGTCCCAGGTCATCACCCGAGCTGATGTCATCGATATTTCCATACACCGGAGCGACAACCTCGACTCCGTTAACAAATAGAGTAATCCGGTCGTCTGCGGCCGATGTGCTGGTAAGGTCACGATCGTATATTCCCACGATTTGAATGAAATCAGTGGTGTCGAGGCCCAAATCATTGACCAGATCGACGGAAACATACTCGCCGCTCGTGGCACTTTCGCGCACCATCCAGTAAAGGATCGATCCTTCCAGAATCAAACCGGCGCCCGCGCTGCCCTGCTGTCCTGTTTCCCAGATGACATGATTTCCAGTAAAGTCAGTCGGACGGACCCAAACTTCGATAGAGGCATCGACATTCGACAGATTACTGCCATTGATCGGGAAGAAATCCTCCAGGCTGCGCCCCACTGCGGGAGTGGTAAACGCAGCGCGAATTCCCTGGTGAGCGGAATCGGTAACAGCAGTGGGAGCGCCGTTCGTATTGAGATCCAGATCGCCAAAATTGTTCGAGCTGAGATAATCGACCGTGCTGGAGCCTTCAAGGTCTTCGTATCGACCGACCAGATCCTCCCAGAGGTTGGTGCTGGCGGGATCGAGACCGGCTACGTAATTGAGGAACAGATTCGGCCCGTCAGCGTCGATCGGGGCAAGGACCGGGTTGTAGCCGGTACCATAATTTCTCACATACACCGTGCCGGTTCCGCCGGTGATCAACTTCTCTAGTCCATTATCCTGAGACAGTGCGCCGAGGGCATCGCTGCCTACGTTGCCGCCGAACACAATATCCGAGTTGGCATTTACGGTCAGAGACTGGTTCCCCCCGCTTCCACTATCAATAGTAGATCCGAAGGTCACTCCGCCGGCTCCACCGGTTGCATCAACAACAACATTGCCACCGCTAAGCAGCACCTGGTTGTTGAAGGCATTGTTTACCGAACCGCTGAGGGTCACGTCTCCGCCGATTTTGGTGTAGCCACCGAAGTAGGTATTAATCGAGGCCACATCCATGCCGCCGGCAAAATCGGTCACGTTGGCGACCTGCACGTTGAGATTCGCTCCGGCACCGGTAATCCGGCCGGAAAAGGTTCCGTTATTGGTGGCGAGAAAGCTGGAATCCCCCGCTCCAAGCGCAAGGCTGGCCGCAAAGCTGAACGACTCAGCGGTAACCGATGCGGTTCCGGCGAAAGTCACCGCGTCAGCGAAACTGATTTGACCGATAAAATCGGGCTGCGAGGTGTAGTAGATCCCCGAAATGGCATCCGCAAGAAAGACCGTGTCACCGGCGAAATTCGCTGTTCCACCGAAGGTAAGATGATCAGCGGTAAAGCGGGCCGGATCTGCCGAAGTGGTTTCGACCGCTCCGTTGAACACCTGAACTCCCGACGACTTCACCTGGAGAGGCTCGGCGGCGCTGCCACCGGTGAAGCGAATCGTTCCCGTGACTGAAGTGGTCAGACTGCTCAATTCAGCAGCGGCACCCACCTGACCATGAAAAGTGAGATCCCCGCCCGTGGCAGTGATAGTAAGCTCGGAAAGTGTCGCGCCATTGCCGTCGTCAGTCACGTCGCCGTTGAAAGTCACAGTTGTTCCGCTCAGCGTGGTTGAAGCGCCGAGGGTGACCGAAGCGGAATAACTCTGGGCTCCACTGGTGGTTACCGAAACGGTATTTACCCGGGCGGTGTTGAGCGCATTCCAGTTGGTCAAAACTTCCGCATCGCCAAAGTTGGCTCCCGGCAGGCGGTAGGCACGCACCACGGCGAAATCACCGTCGAAAGTGCTGAGACCGGAGATATTGATTTGATCATTGGCCCGGCCCAGTCCCCCGTTTTGGCTCGTTGACCAGTCGTTGAAGGTTCCTCCGGTTTCGGTGGAGATCGCCTGCGATCCTCCGGCAACAAGGCCGCCGTTGAGCCAGAGCTGAACAATGTCGTTATCCACATCAATAAATGCCGTGACCTGATGGAATTCGTTGGCCGATGGCAGATCCAGCTCGACGGTGCGGATCACGCCGGTGTCTTCCACCGACAGCTTGATTTTGCCGTCTTCCAGATACAGAACTGAACCGTCACTGCCGGTGGCGGCACCCGATTCCCACAGCACATGGCTGCCGGTCAGATCCGGGGTGCGGAAAACCAGCTCGAGGGCGAAGTTTTCATTCGACCAGTCGGAGTCACTGCCGTTGCGCACCACGGACATCTCGTTTTCGAAGGAGGTGAGGTTGGCTCCGGTGGCTCCGGAAATCCCCAATTCAAAGGCATGGCTCACCCCGGCCAGGTTGGAGGTGGCGGAGACGTCGCCCGCCGAGAGTGTGCCTACTCCTGTCCAGTCCCAGCGGTTGGAGTTACTGGTACTGTTAAAGGTGGAAGGCACACCGGTGTCAGTGGCGTTCACTGTGGAATCCCAGTAGGTACCGTCGCCGCGATCAAGAGCCGCATCCCAGTTCAGAGTCAGACCGGATTGAGTTACAGCGGCATTGTCGCCAAAAACAGTCGATGAAGCTCCCGTCGTATCGAGACTGGCAAGCGCGTCTGTCGCACCGACGAAGCCGTTAAAGGTCACCGTTCCGGTGGCGGCACCAAAGCTGAGTGCATAATTCTCCCCGGGGACGGAGTTGATCGAGCCGTTGAAGGTCGCATTGGATGCGGTGATCCTCACGTCTGCGGCCAACTGGATATCGCCGTCATTGACAATGAAGTCGCCGTGAAGAAGTAGATCGGATCCTATGATGACCACGTCTCCTCCCGCAAAAGCTTCGCCACTGAGATTAAAGGTAATTCCATTGGTTTCCAGGCCATTGGCGATTCTGACTTCCTGCCCGTTGGTTTGAGCAACACCGTTAAGCGCCTGAATGTCCTGAACTCCAGTGGTGCTGCGAATAATAATATCCGTGCCGTCCTGGGTGATGGTCAGGGCATCGTTTTTCCCGCCGTCGGGGTTGGTGTCGGTGATGACGATTTTGCCGTCGGTCACTTCAACCCGGGTCTGCGGCAGAGAGGCGAAAATCGACTGCGTGGCGCTGACATCAAACACGAATGGCGAATCATCCGGTCCGTTGTCGGCAAAGAAGGTGTCGTTGTGATCAACCGTCACGGTAGTGGTGTAATCACCGGCAGTCGCATCGCCGAGGAACACTACATCAAATGTCACACTGCCTCCCGGAGCGACCACGGTGCCGAGGGTGAAATTGACAATCGCGAAATGAACCGAATCGCCAACCGTGATATCGGAGATTGTCAGATCTTCCGTTCCCGGGTTGGAGATCGTGAAGGTCCTTTGAATGTCGGGACCATTGGTAAGTCGTGCCCCGAGGATGGTGTGGTCACCGGTGCTCGGAGAGTTATCGCCGAAAGCAATCGGTTCGCCATTTCCGGTAAGGGTAAACTGCGCGACATTGCGCACCAGCCTGACGACTCCGTCTGTTATGTCCACGGCATAGTCACCGAAGACGTCTCCGGTCGCCAAACCACTGATCGTGCCGGTCGCGGTAAGAATCGTGTAACTGTCATCATCACCGATACTGCCGGTGAGGAAATCTATGGTAGCGCCGCTGAAATCTATATCACCAACCACCTGAACGGTTGTCGCGATGTCGGTGGCATCATCAACCTGGACGAGAAACTTCCCGCCCGCTGCAAAACTGACATCACCAACCACAATCAAAGCGCCCTGTTGATCGAGACCGCCACCTGCGAGATACCCGGAAGCACCAATCACAACCGGGCCACTTACGGTACCGGCACCCAGTAGACCGCCATTGATCGTTGCGGCGGAAACATCAACAGAGGAACCCACCTGAACATTGAGGCTGCTGTCGCTATCGAGCGTTCCCAGCAGTGCGGTCACAAATGGCTCGCCGACTTCCCCGATGGTCAAAGTCCGGGCAGTGCCGGGAACATCAGATGAGACATCTACAAGGTCAAAAGGATCTGCGCCGCCAAGGGCACTCACTGTCGCGTTACCACGCAGAACCAGAGTGGCGCTGGCGGATCCGTCAAATTCGTTAATTCCCAGCACGGCACCATCCTCCAGCTGGATATCCGCGTAGTGAACCGCCCGCACCCCGGCTGGATCACCGGGGTTGGGACTGTCAGCAGCAGGAGTGTTGCCCTGAATGTCGTGCTCCAGTTGTGAGTTGAGATTACTTGTCGTGTTGTCCCCGGAAATCACAAAAGTCTGCCCGATGGTTAGCGGGCCCCGTCTTACGGTATCAGTAAGGATCTCCAGTTGAAAATGACCTCCCTGGTTCACATAGATATCCCCACCTGTGAAGCTGCCATCAAGTACCAGGTCAGAATAGACAGGGCCGGTTGTTCCGGTATAGCCCACCTGCAATTCCGCCGTGCCGGAGCCTCCACCGATTATCACATCACCGCCGATCACGCTACCTGTGATAGCGCTGTCGGCCCGGTCAAAATCCACGATACCGGCTGATATGGTCACATCGCCTGCGATAGTTGCGGTTCCACGGGAGAAAATCGATGTTTCGCTCGAGTTATGGATCAAACTGTCCGCAGTAAATGTATCGGTATCCCCGTCACCCTGAAGGAGCCGCCCCGATTCCACGGTTACATTGCCCACTTCCACAGTAGTGCCCTGGAAATCGATGATTCCGCCGGGAGCCACTTCGAACTGATTGATGTAAACATTGCCGTCGACAACCGTGACAGTGGGTTGAGCCGAGCCGATAGTAATGTCGACGCCGCTAAGGAAAACATTGCCGTTCAAGTCGAGGCGCAGGTCGTTAGCAGTATCCCCGTCTGCCTGAACAACGTCCGCAGCGATAAAGGTGACGCTGTTGGTACCGTCTGATCCGACCGCGGTAAAATTGATATCGTCGCCAAAATCGTTACTACCTGACCCGCGACCGGTCATCACCGCATTGTCAGCAAGAGTCAATCCACCGACGAGAGTATCGGCATCAGCATCATTGAAAACGATGTTAACTCCCACCGCACTGAGCGCGACGAGAAGGTTGGTCATGCCGGTCGGATCCAGATCATTGTCGATCACCAGAGTGGCACCGGACGCAAAATTAAAGGCAGCACCGTTATCCAACCGGGTCGCTGCATTGATCCAGACAATACCGCCGTCCTCTATGTTGAAAGTACCGGAAGTGGCGAGATCATCATCGAGGAACAACACACCTCCGGATTGAATATTTACTACCGCGTTGGCGTGAATCGATTGGCCGGCCGCATTGGTAGCAAAATCGAGACGCGCGTTGGCAACATTCAAAGTCTGCCCGGCGCCAACCGTGTAGCCAGTGTCGGCACCGGAACTCTGACGGAAAAGAATCCGCTGGTTGTAAGCTGTCGCCGGACTTTCGCCGGCGATATTAAGTGTAGTCCAGTTGCCGTTGGTTCCGAGACCTTCCGCACCCCGGGTATAGACATCGATACCACTCTCCCGCAGAGTCACATTGACTACACCGGTATCGGAGTTCAGCGTAAGCACTCCTTCCTGTCCGGCATTATCCCGGTCCCAGCGCACCACACTGGTAAGACTGGAGCTGCCGTGGCTGAGAACTTCGATGTCCAGATCCTGACCGGTGAGACCGGTGATGACGCCGCGGTATTCGTTATCGGTGTCGCCGTTGAAAGCCACCGAACCAAACAGCTCATTACCGGAAGCATTTAGATCGGTGGTCTCGTTATAGGTCTGCAAGCCTTTTACCAGGTCGCCCTGCAGCGTGGGAATTTCCGTGATAGTAATATCCACCCCGGTACGGCTGTTCCAGATCGCACCTTCGGCCAGTTGCACTTTGGCACCACTGCCGATTGCACCGAAATCGGCAAGTGTATATCCGCGCAGATCACCGGTCAGCGCTCCGCCGGCTTCGACAATGATAGTGGGCAGATTTCCCGGAATCGCGGTGTGATCGGCATCGATGTCCAGAGTCGCTCCGGATTGAATGGTCACCACTCCGGTTCCGAGCGGTTGCTCTGTGCCTTGAATCCGCACCGTGCCTCCGGCAATCGTTGTAGGGCCGGTCCGGACCGAGGTGACTCCGGCTTCCAGCTCGACATGACCGTTGCCTGCAAAGATCAGTTCTGCATCGAGGTCACCACCAATCGTCCCACCGGCGGTTACATATAATTTGCCCCAGTCCTGGATATTGATTCCGACTGCACTGCCCGCGTTGTTGAGCAACAGATTCTCCACGATGATTCGAGTGGCGGTTGTGTCCTGACTACGGTAGTTGAGCCAATCGGTATTGAGCGAAAGATTGGTCACCGCCAGAGCCTGAGTTCCGCTTGTTCCGGCCCGGTCGAGAAGTAACCACCCATCGGAATTGACATTGTAGGTCCCGACAAAAGCCGATCCAGCGGTTCCGGTATTAGTATAGGCAAACTGGATATAGCTACCCAGTCCGGAAAATCCCGGAGTAAGTCCGTCGTCACGGTTGGTGATCGAGTGATTGAACACATCGGCGGAAAAGGTGGTGGGATCGATCCGCACCACCCGGCTGCCGTCAACGGTGATCGATCCGCCCACTCCCGACCTCAGTTCACCGAGGAATCGAAGATGGTTCGGAGTATTGGTAATTAGTAGATCACCTCCATCGGGACCTTTGATAATCGAATCACTTTGAAAGTAGACTTCTCTACCTCCTGAGAGGTAGGTGATATTCGAAACCACGAGAGTACCATTACTAAAACGTCCGTCGCCGTTCCCGGCCCCTTCGGTAATATCCAGTGCGCTGATCGTGTAGGTATTCCCGCCGAGATCAATATTCCCCACGCCGTTGCTGAAAGCGATCGAGGCACTGTCATCTGTGGTTGGGTTCGTCCCATCGAATCCGGGGTAATCGGTACCGCCTCCTCCGGTCCAGAGGAGCGGATCATTCCATGCAAAGGTGCCGGTGCCATCAGCAACCATGGCGAAAGTGGTCATAAAATGTTTACCTTCCAGTGACAGAGGCGAACTTCCCTCAGCCTGACCGGTTTCCATCAGACGGCGCTCCCCGGTGCCCAATACTCCGAACATCAAATTGTCCCGCTGGGACGAGTTGAGATCCAACAAGCCGAGGATGTGCCCCTGCTCGTGCATCAATACCGTAACCAAATCAATCCGGTCGCGGGCGGCTTCTCCAATCCGGGCATTTAATTGTGTGTCACTTCCCGCGACACCCTGAAATTCTTCATCCAGTAACGGAGTTGAATCGACGAACCACTGACGGCCCGCCGCATCGATATCTATCGTGATGACAGTTCCTTCGGCATAACCGAGATCACTTCCCTCCAAATCCACGATGCGGTATTGGATGGAATTCAGCGCCGCAATTTGTTCGGCGGTCAGCCCGGACTGGATCCAGCGCTCCTCTGCAGCTTCAGCCAGTTCATCGAGTGTACTCGTGGTAAGCGGCATTTGCGCAACTTCGGTGGTTCTTTTCGCCACCTGTGCTTCCGCCAACTCCTGAAGACCGATCGGGTCGTTCATCTCTTCGAGCAATCCGATGATCAGGTCCAGCCCCTGAACCAGAGTTTCAGGAATAAACAGGGAACTCAAGTCGGCAAACTCCACATCATCCCCGAGAACATTTTCCTCCACGATCCACTGCTCAGGATCGGAGTCATCCGGAGCGATCATATCCTCAAAAGCGTCCAGGTCGACCAGCGAGACTTCGAGCGCCTCCAGCAAATCAGTTTGCTCTTCGGTGAGATCTTTTCCTTTCCAGTATTCCACCGCAGTTTGAGCGAGTTGCTCAATTTCCTCTTCACTGAGGTTGTCAAAACTAATCAGAGAAACAATTTGATCTTCACTTTGCAGGTCATTGTCGTCCAGTTCGGTGGCAAGAACAAATTGAGCCGATTCGCCAAAATCATCGACGCTTTCGAACCGGGAGTTGGTGACTAAAACCGTACCTGCAGTTTCCTGAGGAGCTTCTTCCACCGGTGCGGCATCAACCGGGGCACCGGAAAACAGAATCCTGGCTTCCAACTGCTCAGCAACATATTGACGGGGTTCAACAGATGCTTCAGGTGCCTTGTTGCGGGACAAAATTCTGTCAAGGAAAGAACGGTTCTTCATGGAATGAATGGTAAATAAAAGGGCGTTTTCCGGTTGCCCGGTCGTGGGCAGTATCTACGGAGCAAATTCAAGGAGTCGTCGCATTTATTTTGATGTCAAATCTTTTGACATAAAAATATTAAATGCGTATACCCCCCTATATTAGGGGTATCTGATTACGTTCTTCGCGAAGCTTGACCCCGTCTCCCGTTCCCCGGATGATTTACCCATGAGTTCATCGCCATCGACCGGGGATTGGAGAAAGCTTTCCGAAGCTTCCCTCTGGTTGCACGAATCGAAGAACTGGCAGGAGCTGGCCACGAAATCGCCTCTGATTCTCCACCACGTCATCGGGGCCGATCTCTGTTGCTGGAATGAGGTCGACGGTGTCATCAATATCCCCCGGGTGGAATTGACTGAAGGGTACGAAGAAACCGTCTCTACTTTGATGGAAACGCTAATGGAGCAGCTACCCGAACATCCGCTTCTTCCCGGTGAATCAGCCGTCGCGGACTGGCCGGAAGTCAGTCAGATATCGGATGTCGTAACGCAGAGAAAATTCGAAGATTCCGGCCTGTACCGCGAAGCATTCCGACATCTGGACACCCGCTACCAGCTGATCGGTCAGCCCTTCCTGAGTGATGATTTTACGGTCCTTTTTTCGATCAATCGCAAAAACCACGACTTCGATGACCGCGACCGCACCTTGTTGAGTAACCTGCTCGGGCACTACCGCATTGTCTGCAACAGATTGCAGACCGATGAAGCCCTCCAGGACCGCCTGAATCTATTTGAAAACCTCGCAAATGAAAACAACGGCATCATCAAATTTTCCCCGGAAGGCAAATTGCTGGCAATAAACAGCAAAGCAGAGCAATTAATCAGCTTTCATTTTCCGGAGAAGAAAAACGACTTTCTGTCTCAATGCCGGAGCTTCTGCCTCAATTCCCGGGGCGTAAAGTCGAACAGCTACAAGCTTTTCAGCGAAAACCGCAATCTCGCCCTGGAATTGACTTATTTCAGCACCTTCGAAAACAGCGAAATTACCTGTGTCATCAAGCAGGCCCAACAAACCGGGACGAATTCTCCCGGATTCAGCCATCTAACCAGCCGGCAACGCGAAGTGCTGAAATGGATCGCAGAAGGCAAAAGCAACGCCGACATCGCCATCATCCTCGGACTCAGTCAGAGGACAATCGAGAAACACTGCGAACACATTTTTGAGAAACTCGGCGTCGAAAACCGCTTTGCCGCATCAATCCTCTTCCAACCTGTATGACTGCCAACTACGACAAATTACGTAAGTTTACGTATATCCCCCGCCACCAACCTCGACAATTCTTTCTTTGTAATTAATATAATGGACCTCGACGACGTAGACCACTTTCTAGCGGAATTGACACCACTGGAATTCGAGTTTTTATCCGACATCGCCTGTCGGATGAGTGAACCCGAGATTGCAGAAAAACATCAGGTCCCCCTCTCACTTGTCATGGAATCACTCCAGGGAGTGGTAGAGATGCTGGGCGTGGAAACCCTGTCAGAAGCCGCGAGTTGTTACGCGATCTGGATTATCGATTACGAACGGCAAATCTACAATGAGCGCGCGGCGAGCGGCGGATCCTGCTGAGCGCAGACCGCTACCGGACCTGCCGCATATACATCTTGATCGTCCGTAATTCAGGGACTTCAAACGCCACTATGCCGTGGTTAACTCTCGTGATTTTGCAGCGTAATTTTGTGTTGCGCAAATTGGGGTTGAAGGCTTTGACAATGCCGACCACGCCCCCTTTCACCTCGACCACCACAGCCTCGCTGCTTCCGCCGACCACCCGGTAGGGAACCCCCATTTTTGCTTTTTTGCCTTTGATTCTCCGCGGCGTGACCTCGACCCGTCCGGCCCATTTGTCGAAGCCATCCCTTACCGTTGCCATGCTGTGGGAATTGATGCCCGGATTGTGCTCCTGGGTGAGGTGAGGATCGAACATCCATGCGCCCTCATACCAGTCCTTAGCGACGGCACTGTGGGCGGAAAAAATAATTAGAAAAGCAAACAGGTATTTCATTCTCAGCGGTTAATAAACGAATGCGGACAAAGTCTCTCAGAGAAAAGTACAGTCTTTACGCTAAACTTTCCGCTTTTTTATCATCTTTTCTTAAGTTTTTTTAAAAAAACGGTAAAAAAGCCGAATCTTTCCGTGAAGCGGACACTCATGTCCGCATAATCAAGAGCCATGCAGATCGCGGACATGAGTGTCCGCGTCACGAAACAAGGACCGACGACAATCCTGTCGTCCGCGGAACCCGTGCCACTCCCCTCGCCTCGTTGCAGCCGCGCGACAGGATTGTCGCACATCCCTGCATCTTCGTGATACTCTCATGTCCGCATACCTTCGCGCGCCGATTACCGATGGCCATGCAGATCGCGGACATGAGTGTCCGCGTCACGGAACAAGGACCGACGACAATCCTGTCGTCTGCGGAACCCGTGCCACCACCTTCGCCTCACTGCAGCCGCGCGACAGGATTGTCGCACATCCCTGCATCACAGAACAAGGACCGACGACAATCCTGTCGTCTGCGGAACCCGTGCCACTACCCTCGCCTCATTGCAGCCGCGCGACAGGATTGTCGCACATCCCCGCATCTATAGCCTGATCCCCCACCCACAGGACATTTTGCACTGTGACACTTGCCAAATGCAAGACTCCCCCTGCAGCCTGCCAAACCTGGTCCACCCGCCAACGCCCGTCGTTAGGCGACTTCTCTACCACTACGCCCGCTATATCAGCTATGGCATCGCTTTTGCGCTTCGGTAGTTCAAACCAATAACTACATCATGGCACTCACATTTAAACAAATTCACACTGAAGGTATCGCCCTGCTTTCCTATATCGTGGGCGACGACACAACCGGGACAGCCGCCGTCTTTGACCCGCGTCCGGATCCCGTTATCTATCTGAACGAAGCTCGGAAAATGGGAGTAACCATCACCCACATATTCGAAACCCATATCCACGCGGACTTCATGAGCGGCAGCCGGGAACTCGCCCTGCAAACGCCCGGATCGAAAATTTTCGTCAGCGAAGAAGGCGATGCCGACTACCAGTTCGAGCACCACACACTGCGCGACGGAGACCGCTTCACCTTCGGCGATACACAGATTACCGCCCGCCACACACCGGGGCACACCCCCGAGCACGTCAGCTACGAGCTGGCCGAAAAAGACCGCTCTAACGATCCCTGGGGAGTCCTCACCGGCGATTCTCTATTTGTCGGTTCAGCCGGTCGCCCGGATCTGCTCGGCAAAGATCAGTCCGAAGAACTCGCCGGCAAACTCTATGAAACCCTCTACGGTTACTACAGCGAATTAAAAGATTCGGTCATCATCTATCCCGGACACGGCGCCGGATCACCCTGTGGAGCCGATATCGGTGCCCGGCTGATGAGCACCATCGGCTATGAAAAGCGAACCAACCAGTTTATGCAGTTCCAGGATCAGAAAAACGATTTTGTCGACTTCGCCCTGAACGCACCGGATGAGCCAACCTACTACCAGCGGATGAAAAAAATCAACGCCTCCGGACCGGAACCAACCAACGGACTGCCCCGCGTCAAAGGCTTCAGCCCGGCGGACTTCCGGGATGCATCATCTGACTCATCGCGGGTGGAAGTAATCGATACCCGTTCCCCGCTCGCCTTTGGCGGCGGCCACATACAGGGAGCGGTAAATATCTGGGGCAAACCTATGCTGTCCCTCTGGGCCGGATGGTTGATTGACCCGGACAAAGAAATCTACCTCGTGCTCGACAGCGACAAAGACCTCAACCGGATCGTGCGCTATTTGACCCGCGTCGGATTGACCCATTTCGGCGGCTACCTGGTCGGCGGTATGAATGCCTGGGCGACACACGGATGTCCAATGTCTGATACCCCGCAGATTCCGGTCCACGAATTGAGCCAGCTGATCGATCAGAAAGGTGACTCCTTTCAGCTGGTCGACGTTCGCACCGAAGCGGAATTCAAAGAAGACAGGATCGCAGGCGCTACCCACCTTTTCCTGCCCGAAATCCCCGACCGCGCCGGACAGGCTCTCGACAGGAACAAGCGAACCGTCACCTACTGCGAAAGTGGCTATCGCGCCGGCATCGCCGCCAGTCTGTTGGAGCGCGCCGGGTTCGAAAACGTCCAGACCGTTCCGGGAAGCATGCTCGCCTGGAGAAATGCCGACTGCTAACCGGGAGAACCCGTTTACCGGATGAATTCATTCCACCCCGCCGCCATCCTGGCACAGGCCGCCGATGTGAGCCCGCTCGATTACCCCGGCCCCGCGTGGTCGCCCTATCTGGTCGGGTTCCTCATCGGCGTCCTGTCGTGGTTCACCCTCCTGCTCTCCAAAGACACCCTCGGAGCCTCCAGCTCGTATGCGACGATTTCCGGCATGCTGGGCAAAGTGTTCGCCAAAAAGCACACCCTCTCGCTTGCGTATTTCCAGGACAACCCGCCCCGCATCAGCTGGGGCTTTATGCTGTTTATCGGAATCTTCGCCGGGGCTTTCCTGGCGGCCGCCACCGGCAATGAACTCACCGGACGCTGGCTGCCGCCGATGTGGGAAGCCCGCTTCGGTGCCGACAGTCATCTCCTCCGCACCGGCATCGCTATCGCCGGCGGACTGCTCATGGCGGTCGGCGCGAGACTCGCCGGCGGCTGCACCAGCGGTCACGGCATCAGTGGCACCATGCAGCTCTCCATCGGTTCCTGGATCTCCGCGGCCGGCTTTTTCATCGGCGGCATCTTCGTCGCCATGTTGCTATACAGAATCTGAACACGCTATGAACGAATCCACCGAAAAACATCAACGCATCCGGCAGCTTTCCCTCGGTTTGTTGTTTGGAATCATCTTCGGCTTTCTGCTGCAGAAAGGCGGGGTCGGCAAATACCACGTGCTCATGGGGCAGCTTCTACTCGAGGACTTCACCGTGTTGAAAATCATGCTGACAGCGATTTTGACCGGGATGATCGGCGTGTTCTGGATGAACCGGCGCAGCTGGGTCGAGCTGGACATCAAACCGACCCGACCGGTCGCCAACGCCATCGGCGGACTCCTGTTCGGGATGGGATTTGGCCTCAGCGCCTACTGCCCCGGAACCAATGCCGCGGCCATCGGCCAGGGCAACTTCGATGGCTTCGCCGTAGCGGCGGGCATGATCATCGGCAGTTATCTATTCGCCGAAGCGGGCAACTTCTTCAAGAGCGGCTTCTTCGACCGCGGCAACATGGGCAAAGTCACGCTGATCGACCTCCTCAAAACCACACGCCGCCCCACCATCGCCCTCGCCGCCGCCGCCCTCATCATCGTGCTGGTAGTCGTAGAGCGCATCGGTGGCAGGTAGATGGTATCGAGAGCATTGTCATTCCGCGTTCTTTGGCGATGTAGATGCCCGGATGCTGTCGGAGATTTCATTCCAAAATATACGACAAGCGAGCAAAAACGGCTAAAATACTACTATGACATCAGTGTTGGAAATCATGGATCACGTTCTGAAGCTTCCCAGAACCGACCGCGGCTATCTAGCTCAAAAACTCATTGAAAGCCTCGATGAAGACACCGAGCTGTCTGATGCCGAGAAAGAAGTGCTGGACCGCCGCTCCCGGGAATTGAAAGATGGGTCCCGTCAAAGGCCTGAGCCTCGAACAACTAAAGGAAAAAGTCAGATCCAATCTGGATGATTAACCTGATCATTTATGATGATGTGGCAGCCGACATCACCGATGGAGCCGAATGGTATCGTAAGATTGATCCGGAATTGGCCGAAAGTTTCCTTGAGTCGGTTTACAGAGCAATTGAGCTGGCAAGAGCCACGCCAGAGTAATACTCAAAAATATATCGGGATTACCGTCGGATACTCTGTCACTGCTTCCCTTACAAAGTCGTGTTTAAGATTGTCGAAGAAGCTCAGGCAGTTCACATCATCGCGGTTAATCACTCCGCTCAACATCCTGATAATTGGAAAGATCGCGTTGAAACTGAAGAGCGATTGAAAGCCTGAGCGGTGTGCAACGCAATTGGGGCGTCGAGGTGTCATCGAGGCATGGCGGAAAAGTCGCTCCCGTTCCACTGAACGAAATTTGCCCTGTCAGAATGCCCCGCATGGATTGAACATGGATTTAGAAGGATTACATGGATTGTAGAATTTGACTTGAGAAGTCAAATTATGGAAAAATAAGCTCTTAAGTCATCCTTTTCCGTCAGCCAGGTCTTTTTGTGACAAAAAAAAGTGAGACAAAAAGATCAAAAACAGGTCTGGTGGCCATTTTTTTGTCCTACATTTTTCTGTCTTAAGTCCGAAGCCCATCCACCTCGCAAATCCAAATAACGTTGCCCTGCCTCTATGTCAGCAACCGAATCTGATCAGCCACACCCTTCCAATCCACATCCGGGGTCATGTGACACCAACTGATCCGGATACATCGGTTTGCCTCCAGCTCGCTCATTCCCATCGCTGTTGACAAGAAGCCGTGGTGTCGTTTTATCACCAGCGAATGACCGGAGGAGAGAATGACAACAGCAGCGCTCAAACGTATTGGCTCGGAAAACTAGCCAACCTCAACGTTTCCCCTGGCAAAAAGCTCGGGCCGGCACCCCACAAGCCGCTGCTCTTGCTGGTGATCGTCGACATGGCTTCCGCCGGGACGCTTGAGAGCACCATCCGCTATGGCGTTGAGCTGACCACCCGGTTTCGTGATCTGTGGCCAATTGTACTTCCCCGGCGCGGCAATGCCCCGGATATTCGGATGCCCTTTTATGCGCTTGGCGGCGAACGCGACTCAATCTGGGAACCACTGGATGAACATGGCCGCCGAGCCCATGGGAAGTCCGGAGTCATAAACGCCAAATTAGACGGCGATTTCTTTGCCTTGCTACGAAACCCGGGATTTCGAAAGGACGCGATGCACACATTGATCAGCACCTACTTCACCGCCGATGAACAGGTCGCCCTATACACTCGCTACGGTATCAAAATTCCCGACACCGAAGAGATCACTGCCTTGAAGAATAATGCAGACAACTATAAAAAACAGCAAAGCTTAGGCAGAAGCGCGCGCTTCAAAACCGAAGTCGTCTTTGATTACTACTACAGTTGTGCTTTGACCGGATACCGATTTGATTCTGATATTTGTGGTTTTGTCCAGGCCGCTCATATCCATCCACTGAAAAACCGCGGCCCTGATACCGTAGAAAATGGATTGGCACTCAGCCCCGATGCCCACTGGCTTTTTGATAGAGGCTTGTGGTCGATCGACGAGGGATTCCGGGTTCGCATTGCCCACGACTTCTTTACCGATTCATCACCCGCCGGGCGCACCCTTCTCGAATTTGAAAACAGTGAACTATACTTCCATCCGGATTCGAAAATCAGA
This sequence comes from Verrucomicrobiales bacterium, assembly GCA_029213025.1. Classification (GTDB taxonomy): domain Bacteria; phylum Verrucomicrobiota; class Verrucomicrobiia; order Verrucomicrobiales; family DEV007; genus Arctic95D-9. The sequence continues at coordinate 16,399 of JARGOZ010000048.1, read as the reverse complement.
CCATCGCACGAGCATTTGAACTGGCATTTTAAGAACGTCTACGTCGGCAATCGCTGAGCGTCGTTTTCTGAGGAAAATCGAGGCAACAAAACCGGACTCATTTGCCGCTCGATTGTCGAGCTTCAAAAACATTGAAAAACATCGGGTTGCACTTTACCGCGTCACAAGGCACGGCATATTCCCCAATCCCTTCAGTCACGAAGAGTTACCTTGGACAATATTTTGACATCACCCTTTCTCAAGCGCGATCCCTCCGAATGGTTGGTATCAAATGACCTTGCCTTTGCGATTAAAGACGGGTTTCCGGTTTCCCCGGGGCACACATTGGTGGTGACGAAACGAATTGTCGCCACCTGGTTCGACGCGTCGCCCGCAGAGCAGGCAGCGGTAATGTCCCTGGTCAACCAGGTCCAGAAGATCCTCAACGAGGAATTCACACCTCCGCCCGACGGCTTTAATGTCGGCTTCAATTCAGGCGAGGCAGCTGGCCAGACCGTCCCTCATCTCCACATCCACGTCATCCCGCGATTCCATGGCGACATGGATGATCCCCGGGGAGGGGTCCGACATGTGATTCCGGATAAAGGTAACTATCTGAGTGCTGGCAACAAGACCCGGGAAAGTGGGCCCTCGAATGGAGTATCACTATCAACAGGATATCCGGATGACCCTTTGTGGGAACGTTTGGCTAAACGGATTGTCGGTGCCAGGACTCTCGATATCCTCGCGTCATTTATCCAGATGTCAGGGCTCAACGTGATCGAAAGCGCCCTTTTCCCCGCGATCCGACAAGGAGCTCAAGTGCGAATTCTCTTTGGCGATTACCTATATATTTCGGACCCCGAAGCGGTCTCCCGACTCTTCGGTTGGACAAATATTCTTTCCGACGAGATGGAGGAAACCCGTCTCGATGCAAGGCTGTTGAAAATGGCGAGCCTTCCTCCTGGGACCAAATCTTTCCATCCGAAAGCATGGCGATTGATTGACGAATCTGGAGGGATGCTTGTAGTTGGCAGTAGTAATTTATCGAAGGCAGCCTTAATAGACGGTGTCGAATGGAATGTGATATCGGAAACATCCGTCGATAATCTATACTCGACAGATATACAAAATGCCTTCGAAAAGCTTTGGGAGCTTGGAACGGTTCTTGATGAAGCGGTAGTAGCCGGCTACAGCGAGTTGGCAGCCAAGAGCCGGTCGGTTAAAATGGAACCGGAAGCGGAGGATACGATCGACACCCTTCCCGAACCCCGACGGTGGCAGCAGCTTGCTCTGGTCAAACTCCAGGATATTCGAAGTCAGGGATTTGGTCGGGCACTCGTCAGTGTCGCCACCGGATTAGGGAAAACCTGGTTGGCCGGACTTGATGTCGCTCGCTATTTCGAAACGTTTGGTCGTTCTCCGAGAGTCATCGTGATCGCTCACCGGGCGGAAATTCTCGCACAGAATGAGAGTGTCATTTGGTCTGCGCTTTCAGGATCCCACGAAAACCTCGCCGGGAGCCGCTACCTTGGCGCGGAGAGTGATCTCTCCGGCAACATAGTGATTGCGTCCATTCAAAAACTGTCCCGTCCTGAAGGGCTCGCTGCGCTGGATCACGTTACTTTTGACTATGCGATTATTGACGAGGTCCATCATGCCGAAGCACCGACCTACCAAAAAGTTCTCGCGAGACTTCAGGCTACCTTTATTCTTGGTCTAACCGCAACTCCGGAACGAGCGGATGGCGTCAACATCTCGGGCCTCTTTGATGACATCCTTGCCTACCACGCTTCGATTGGTGATGGAATCAGCGAAGGCTCACTGGTACCGTTCCACTACATTGGATTGAAAGATGAAATCGACTTTCAACAAATCCCCTGGCGGAACGGTCGCTTCGATGCGGGTGTGCTCGAAGAAAAAGTGGAAAACAGCCAGCGGATGAATCGCCTTTGGAAGGCATGGCAGGAACACCCTGCGGAGAAGACCATTATCTTCTGCTGCTCCCGGCGTCATGCCGCATTTTCAAAACAATGGCTCCACAATAAGGGCGTCACCGCCGCAGCGATATTTTCGGGAGAAGGTAGCGATCCCCGGGCCGCTTCCATTACCAAATTTGAAAGAGGCGAAATCTCCACGATCTGTGTTGTCGATCTGTTCAACGAAGGTTTCGACGTTCCGAAAGTCGATCGGGTCATCTTCCTTCGCCCCACCGAGTCGAAGGTGATCTTCACTCAGCAGTTAGGCCGGGGCCTGCGCGCAAGTGAAGGAAAGGCGCGGCTCATCGTGATCGACTTCGTCGGCAATCACCGCATTTTTGCCCGCCGAATGCTCCATCTCCTCTCACTGACAGGACGTGAAGCAGGATGGACCGATTTGCGCGATTGGCTGACTGGAGACCCTCCTTCGCTTCCGGAAAAATGCCTTGTCGATGTCGAGCTGGAAGCTCGGGACCTCCTCCAAAAATACCTTCCGCAGGGAGGTGGTGCTGCCGAGGAGGCCTATCGCGCGTCTCGAGACGAAAACGGTGCTCGTCCTACTATGTCCGAGCTTTTCCACAGTGGTTACCTGCCTTCGACGATGCGCGCACGCCACAACAGCTGGTATCGGTTTGTGAAATCTGAGGGTGACTTGAATGAGAGGGAACAAGCCACATTTGAAGAAGCCGCATCCTGGTTCGAAATGCTCGAAACGACCAGTCTAACCAAATGCTACAAAATGGTCGTTCTGCGGGTCCTTTTGGAAACCGACTCCCTTTGGAATGGATTGGAGTTGGCGGATCTTTCCGCGAGATGCCGACGGTATCTTTTGCGTAACCCTGTGTTGCGCTATGATCTGACCCCAAACAAAGAAATTCCCGATCACGAAGCTGCCCCATCAGAGAAATGGACAGCCTGGTGGTACCGCATGCCCGTCGAAAAATGGCTCAAGAAACAGGCCGGCAGACGATGGTTCTCAAGGGAAGACGACATCATCTCATTTATCGGGAAATGTGGCCCCGATCTCCGGGAAACCTTCGAAAAAATGACCGGAGAAATCGTCGACTACCGTTTGGCGCAATATGTGAAATCAAGACGACTCGAAACGATTGATAAACCAGGTGACCTGACCTTCCTCGCGAAGGTCAGTCATTCCAGCGGGAAACCGATTCTTTTCCTTGATCGAACCGCCAACCCGGAAATCCCAACCGGACCGACTTCCGTAACCCTGCCAAACGGAGAAACGTGGACTTTCCGATTCGTGAAAATAGCTTGTAACGTCGCCCACCCCGAAGGGGAAACCGACAACCGCTTAAGCGATTTACTCAGGGAATGGTTTGGTGAAAATGCTGGTCTTCCCGGTACAAATTTCCAGGTCGAATTTTTCTCCAAGGCTGGCTCCTGGACTGTCAAGCCGGTTGGGCTCCAGGCACTCCCATCCACCGACCAGGCGGCAATCGATCTCGATGAGAAAACTGAAATCCCCTCACTGACGATGATCGATTTTCCATCAGATGCAGAACGTTTCATCAGCCACGTCCCGGTTTACGAATTAACGGCGGCCGCTGGAACATGGGGCCCCGATCATACGCCCTCGGAGATTGGCTGGACCAGGGTGGAGGGGCAAAAGATTTCCGAAGGCATGTTTGTCGCCTACGTCAGCGGACATTCAATGGAGCCCAGAATCCCAGCGGGCTCCCATTGTCTTTTTCGCCCCTGCCCGGTTGGCTCCAGGGAAGGTCGCATCCTCCTCGTCCAGCTTCAGACTTCCGAAGATCCTGAAAACGGTGGCCGGTTCACGGTTAAAAAATATCACGCTGAAAAACAGGAAACCGAAGCTGGGTGGACCCACACCAAAATCGAGCTGAAGGCGATCAATCGCGACTATTCTCCGATTGTAATCGATGAGCATGAGGCGGAAGAAATGTACATCATTGGGGAATTTGTTGAAGTTTTACGGTAAATAATAGCCATAGGATAAGTCCTTAACCCGATCCGATTCACGGCCCCTATAATTTTTGGAATTGCCGGAGTGATGTTTGCAAGTAACTTGATATCCTCAAGATCTACGTCGTTTTCAATATTTGCTTTTCGTCCGCGCTCACTGGCTACTTGTTAGATTCTGCCAAGTGTGGATTTGTTCAGGCAGCGCACATTCATCCGCTGGGGACTTCGAGCGTAAAGTCTATATTTTCATCCCGATTCGGATTTGCACCCGGATGGAAAACATTTGGTTTGGCATTGTAGGGATATGGTTTCGAAAAATACGTAAAATTCTATGCCGTATTTTGTTGCTCGGCGGCTCGGGCAACAAGTGTGTCTACAAGCTTTTCCATTTCCAAGGGCGGAAGCGATTCCAGATGCCGTTCTTTCAGCAAGAGCAACAGTCGCATGGAGATGACTTTCGAAAGTTTGTCCCGGTTTGATACCTTGGGCATGTATGCATGCAAGGAATTCAGCAGTATTGTCCGAAGTCGGAGGTTACTGCCATACTCCCTTTCAAGAACATCCTGGAATATCTGCGCCTGTGACAATAAGATTCGCGTAAATTTAAACCTGTCACTGGATTTGAGATGACTTAGCTGTAGGTCGGAATCCCATGGAGCGACTGTCAGGTTTGCTGCCCACCACAATCGGGAGATAGCATTTCTGCGAAGGGCACCCAATCCGCCTCCAGGCCTTTCAAACCAGTGTTCCAAAATATATCCAGAACCTTTATTCGCTTCCGGCCAACGCTTCCGGCAATATTCCCAAAACGTTATGTGTGACAGTGTTGCCCAAAGACGAGGGTCGGCAGCTTGAGTTCTATTCAGTGGCCCGAGATATTCGAATATCTTGATCGCATTCTCTGCGTCCTCGACAGCTCTGTCATTTCCAACAAGAAGTTCAGGGGGGTGAGCCGGTATCTCGATTAGAGTATTAAGCATTCTATTATCCGCCGGGAGCGGATACTGATCGCTGTTCATATAAATTTGCATCGCAGTTGATTCTGATTCGACGCGGTGCCGCATATCAGCAAGCTGCGTGTTTGGCAAAATAGTTTGTATGGGCATTCTAAATCTCTCCGTTGTCAAGAGTTGCATTGACTTCGTTAAAGGTTCTGGTAATTGGGCTTGCGAGAATTTCCTGCGCCGCTGCCAATGGTGCATCGACACTAATCTCGTTTGCTTGGAGTAAATCATTTAGTCGACCTCCCCAGAGGGAATCTTTATGCTCATTAATGTGTAGAATGGCCTCAGCCAAAGCAGGAACAACAATTGCACTGTGAATGATCGTGGGAACGCGGTCTCTAATCCCGGCATATTCATTCCAGTCTGATTTTGAAAGTCTCACAATTATGAGATCGTCATCAAGAGTTAAAGTGAAGGGGCCGCAATCATGCTCGCCTTGAGTAATCCTAACTAGAGATGACACAGGTGCTTTGAGTGGATCGTAAACTTTGTCGACGAGAAACTTAAAAGTAGGTGCTATACCAATCACCTCGCCGACGCAGAGCTGGAAGTTTTCCTCCTCATAATCGTCATGAAGGCCTTTAGGGTGGTAGTCTGGTATATCTTTTTTGGCTACAACTGTAATGTCGACATCAACAATACCTTCATAGTCTTCGCCCTTAAGCCGGATGTCGAACGTTGAATTATTGGCTGAAAAATTTTCCCTCATGTAGGTCCGCGAACATTGAATTCGCAAATGCCAGACCGCGTCACCTTTTTCCAGCATTTGATCAATTTCAGAGTGATAGGTTGTGAGATTTTCAAAAGTTAGGTGAATCGCCTCATCGCTAATCTTGTATGCAACTGTTGGCGAGATCTCACCTACCGATATGTCGTCGCCGTTTCCAAGAACAGGATGGGGATACGAAATTTTATTGGATGCCATAATCTATTCTCCCATTGCTAAAACGAGATTGGATTCCGAATTAATTCTGACTCGTAATTTTTTCTTGATGCCCGCTTCGAGCAAGACCTCGCTGATCACTGATGGTTGCACATGCAATTTCATCCCGCTGCTTTCATCAAGAGCCTCGACAACATCGACCCTAAATAGACCAGCTTCCCCAACCGCTACTAAATGCAGGCTCCCCGACACATTGTGGGTGGACTCAAGCACCATTTTGTAATCGTCGCCTGAACGAAACGCGCGGAATCTGACATCGTTTGGTGATAGGGCTTGGATTTCCCCTGCCTCAGTTTGGTGTCCTCCTCCCGAATGATTCCCACCTCCCGGTTGATTTCCTGTTCCATTTTGAACTTTCGCTCCAGGAGAAGCACCAGTTATCACCTCTACGTGGGGTTGCGATTCCTTTCGTGCAATTCCCTGAACAATTTCCCTCTTCGGTCTCGATCGTCGAACTCCGGTTTCCTTTTCGCTTTCATCTTCTGTCTGAATAGATGCTGCTCCCTCGGCTTCTTCATCTTCAAATTCATCTTCGGATGGCAGGTACCGACCGAGAAACGGAATATCCTGTTGTTCTTCCATGCTCGCCCCCCGGACTTCTTTCAGGGTTTCTCTGACAAACTTACGCAACTCAGCCAGAACTGTACGTGCTTCTCTTTTTTGGGAAGGAGTCCACTGGCGGGTCTCTTCATCATGCCATCTATTGTGTTCGGGACCTTCAAGCTGCGCGAGGTATTTGTTTCCAGCAATAGTGTCGCAGATCAAAACTGCGGCAAAACGGTTGAGAATCCCGCTCCCAAAATGCTCCACAATAATTCGAGGTTTACGCATAGTGGCCCAGCGGTCGGGCATCTCTTTGTTCTTCGTATCCCTGATCAAAAAGAGCTTGACTTCGCCTAGTTGTGCGATTTTTCGTGTAAAAGGTTTTCCGTCGTATGGATTCGTGATTGCTTTGTGAAAATAAAAGGTGGATCCCAGCCCTTTTTTATACTCGTGAATCGGCTGAATATGACGGGCTTCGTCAGCTGCCTTTGATAGTTCATCGGCAAGATTGGTCGAATCAATTCTCGAGGTAATTTCACCACAACTTGCTAATTGAACGATGAGCTGATTGTTCTCAATTGCAGCAAAAAAATGTCGTAAAACTGAGTGACGAACTGATTGCTCCCAATTTTCGGATTGAAACCCAGCAACCCATAAGTCTGTTCCAATTTTTTCCCTTAGAAATCTATCAGGGATCATTGCCGTGTCTCGAATAGTTTCCCAACTTTCGCCGTCATCACCAGCCTCGCACCACCATCCTTTGGATTGGGTCATTTGCCCGTGATCGGGATGGGGAAAGCTTGCCAAAATACTCTTAGCAATAAATGCGACACCTTCGGGAGTTCGTGAGGAATAAATTACAGTGCGGAGCCCGGAATGAGCGAAAGGTGCTCGTTGTCCGATGCCGTAAGTTCCACCCCCGTGGCCCTGTTGGGAACTAGCCCCCTGTAATTTCAGGAGTCGATAAAATGGCTTTTGTCTGTCGCCATCACCTCCAATTAACCCAGATGTGTTTTCATCGCCAATCCGAAGGAGCGGAATTTGATCGGCTTCCAACAGAGCTTTGGCATTTTCAAAGAATTTTGCCTCGTTTCCTGTGCCGTCTGGAAGTCCTTCCAAAACGAATTCCTTGCATGCCTCAATAATCCTCGATAATTGATCTCTGCCTGGAAATTCTTCGGAAGGCAGTTGCACCAGCTCGAAAGTCGCGATAGCTGGTTCACCACAATCTTGATTCCATACATCGCCGATGTTTTGGCAAGTCTCCCGTGCAAGTGAATCCTCCTTCTTGAAAGTTTCGACTCCTGCATCGTTAAGCCCGTGTTCCTCGCCTCCGCTTAGTTTTGGAAAAAACCACTCTGCCATTTCTGCTCCTTTTCTGTTTAACCTAAACTGGGTTAAAGCTTGAATCTGTCGTTCGTCTCTTTGCCCTTACTGTCGAAACGAGATTTCATCTCATCGAGTCCCTTTTTGAGGGCTCGATAAATCTTTGTAACATCGTCGTCTGTGTAAGTATAATTGCTGCGATTAGATAGATTACCGATCAATTTTATCTGCTCGATAGCCTTATTTACACGCTTTTCTGCTAAATCTACAAATTTTTCTCGTCTATCAGGTTTCATTTCCTTGATGAATATTTCGTCCATTTTTCACAAAATACACACAAATATTGAAACGTAAATAAATTTTTTTGTTTCGAATAAATATTTCGTATATTTTTCATATATACTCCGAAATTTTTGGTGTGGTTTACGAAATATGCGCTGAACAGGATTGCTTCACTTCCCTCTCCTAAAGTCGCTTCGGGGAAAAGGAATGGGAGTATATAGCGAGCCTGAGCCGCTCACTTTTTGAACGGACAGTCGAACGAGATTTCTTACTTTTACCTCCGGCGTCGCGGAAAGCCCAGGCCAGTGGAGTCACCCCGAAAGCGGCGATCTCATCAATCCATTGGCGGCACAGGTTGATGAATGAACAGACGATTATGATCACCAGCGGAGTGTTTTTCTCAGCGACCTCAAGCCCGGTCATTTCATGAGGATTCCTATTGCGACTTGTTGCGCCGCGTTCTGCCAGCGTTCCGCTCAATTTTTTCCTGGTCAGTGTGTTTTCACACAACCCTGCGAAACAATCTTCGCGCGCCTTAAGGTTTTTCACGAGCCGGTCGCCATCGCAAGAATCCCGCGCCCGCCGTTTTTGATCCAGGCACGTGCCTGGCAATCGCGCAGCTCAAAGCCGGCAGGTGGAGAAAACGGACGCTCCGCAGGCGGAAGATTCACTTTTTCCGGAAGGGTGAGTCCGGGGGGAGGATTATCCGGGTCCCGGAAGATCTCGAGCAGCTCGCGACTCACCTCGGTGAAATCAACGATCCGCAAGCCATTGGTTTCGTTATTCCAGAGAGCTTCAAAGTTGGTGATTTCTTCGGTGACCCGCTCGGCATCTTTGTCGGAAGCAAAGACTTTGACGCTTTCGAAATTCTCCAGCAGCCCGCCCGCCGTTTCGTTCGAAGAGCCGGAAAAGGTGATGTGGAAATTCGTTTCATCGCTGAAGATTCCTGATTTCTCATGGTAGATGCCCCGGGAGACTTGTCCGTCATCATTCAATCGAAAAGCGATCTTCACTTCCAGCAATCCGGCAGCGGCCAGCCAGGCGAGAGCATTCAATCGATCCGCCATCAGAGCATCCTCAATCGCAACCAAACTTCGGGCCGTGATTCCCCGCAGGACATCGGTGGGATTTTTCAAAGCCAAAGTGAGCGCCTCAACATCGTCCGGCATGAGATGCGGAGAGGCCACCAGCTTCATACACCCGCCCCGCGACGCCAGGCTGGCAACACCGCGTGCAGCCAAAGCCAGTCCGGCACTGGAGAAATAGCCAGCGCTCCTGCGATACTCGGTCGCCTGTTCCAGACAGGGGACAAGAAAATCAGCGATCAAATCATCCTGATGAGATCGGTAGCTGATTTTTAGGTCGAGATCCTGAAGCGGCATGATGGATTTGTTGCCTCTAACCAGAAGATGGCGAGCTTATAGATTGTTGAACAATATCAGCGAAATGGAAATCGGAAATACTGAGTTTATCAGTTTCCTTTTTCGGACGACCTCAAGTCAGCTTCGAGTTGACCCGCGTTAGTTTATTCACGGCGATCCCGGGAAGGATGAACCGAATATACCTTCAGTCCACCTCGACGAACCGGGGCCGGGAACCAGTGACGAACCAAGCCGAAAGCATTGCCCGGATTTAAAGCCGTAGAGGCTGTGGAATCGAAATAGAATCCGGTGTGTCCCGCACTAATGGTTGGGAAGCGGCTTAAAAAAGAGCAGAGAGAGTGGGATTCGAACCCACGGTAGGGATTAACCTACACTCGATTTCGAATCGAGCGCCTTCAACCGGACTCAGCCATCTCTCCGTATTCCGGGGTGGAGAAATTACCCCGGTTTCCCTTTCTTGCAACGCTTTGTGTCCGGCTACGGCAGCGAACCGGGTTGACTGTTTAGATGTTGAGAAATGACTTTCTTCTGTAAACTCAATTTTTATTGATGTTTTTGTATTTATGGTTTTTATTATCAACTCTTACCAGAAACACAAACATGTCCTTTCATTCTTCCATCGGATGGCTGCTGATTGCTGCCGCCCTCGTTATGCCGTCGTGTTCGCCGGTTCAAACTTCAAACGGCCCGGTCGTTTGGCACCCGATTTCCAGGGAATTTCCGGCGCGGCCTGAGCCGGGGCCCGGCGGGCTGTCGGCCCCGCAGATCCCGGTACCGATTGTACAGCGCACGACTCCGGTGGTGCACAATATCAAGCCGATCACGCGCCAACCGGGGCCCGGGCCGGGGCGGGAGAATACCCGAATCGTCGTCGATATCGGCAACCAGCGGGCCAGTTTCTTTGTTCATGGTAAGGCGGTTCTCCATTCACCGGTATCCACGGGCCGGTCAGGGCACCCCACGCCGAAGGGCACTTTCTATATCACGGAAAAAATTCAGTCCGGAAAAATCTCGAATATCTATCACGTGGAGATGCCGTGGTGGATGCGGCTCGATCACTCGCCTTTCGGCCTGCACGCCGGGCGCTTGCCGGGCTATCCAGCCTCGGCCGGCTGTGTTCGGTTGCCGGCGGATATGGCAAGAAAGTTCTACCAGCTCGCCAGCCCCGGAACTCCGGTGGTGATCCGGTGAAAAAACGGGACCACGGGACCACCTCATATTTTACTTTTCATCGCTTTCCTTTCGTTGAAACGCGCATTATAATTTCCATAATTCTGTATTGCGCTAAAAATGAACGATTTCCACGAACCTAACGTGATTCCGTCTAACATTCGCTCCGATGCGACGACCGGGGAAAAGTTACTTCACGGGATACTGCAGCGGCTCCCTGATGAGTGTATTTCCTATTATGAACCTGAAATCGACGGGCGCAGGCCGGATTTCGTGGTGTTGGTTCCCCAACTGGGGCTTCTCGTGATCGAGGAGAAAGGTTGGTATCCGGGAACGATCGTGGATGGGGACCGGGATAAGGTAATCATCCGACCGAAGGGAGCGGATCACGTCATAGGGCGACCCAATCCTATCTACCAGGCGAGGAGCTATCAATTTCGCCTTTCGGATAAAATAACAGGGGATCCCTATGCGCGGAATCTACAAACGAAAGGCGGGCCTTATCAGGGAAATCTGCGCTTTCCGATGACTCACCTCACGGTTTTATCGAATATTTCGAGTGCGCAATTCTATGATCGCAATCTGGACCGCATCCTCGATCCCAAACGGGTCGTGACCCGTGACCGGTTGCAGAAATGGAACCATCTCGGCGAGGATGAATTTGTATCAGAGCTGCACAGCTTTTTCGACCCGTTTTGGCAATTCGCCTCTCTCAGCGCCAATGAAATCAATGTCCTTCGATCGGTAATCAATCCCCAACTGTTGATTGGAAGAGGTATTGCTCAGGCTGAATTAGAACCACAAAACCGCCCCCTGGATGAACAGGCGGATACGATCGTAACTCTCGACCGGCGACAGGAAAATGTCGCCCGGTCACTTGGCGAAGGGCACCGCATTCTTTACGGGGTGGCGGGGTCTGGAAAAACTCTGCTATTGATAGCAAGAGCCCGGGCGATTGCCGCCCGGAGTCCGGAGGCCCGCATCCTTCTGGTATGCTACAATAAGTGCCTTGCCCAATATATAGATAAACATCTCGCTGATTGTGCAAACGTCACAGTATCCACTTTCCACGGATGGGGGTCGCAAAACGAAGTTACCTATATTTTCAGGGAATCGGAAACCCGTTTCGGAGAGCGGCTTTTGCATGCTCTTGAATCCGGCTCTACAGATCGGAGGTCATTCGATTGTATCCTCGTCGACGAGGCACAGGATTTTGACGAAAGTTGGTTTCGATGTCTCGTCGCAGCGATGAAGGACCCGGAGGACGGAGACCTGCTGATAGTCGCCGACCGGGCGCAGCAAATTTATCAGCGCCAAAAATTTACGTGGAGTTCAGTAGGTATCAAAGCACGCGGGCGGAGTCATTCAAAGATCTATGATCTGGACCGGAATTACCGGAACTCCAGCGAGATCCTTGCCCTCGCGGAAACGATAGCGACCCGAATCCGGGAAAATTTTGATGAAGGGGAAATGCCGACCGGCGGAATTGATATCAGCCGATGCGAGCGAAGTACAGGTGCCGCCCCGGTACTTTGGATGGAGTCCTCCTTTGCCAAAGAGATGGACCGGGTTGCGAAAATTGTCGAAGCACTATTGAGCGGACAGTGGCGAAACGAAAGAATCGCCCCACTCAGGGCGAACCAAATCGGCATTCTTCTCCCCTATCTGAAGGCCGATGAAAAAAGCGTCATTTCCTCGTTGAAATCCCGACTGGAAAACGAGTTGGGAATCCGGGTTCGCTATACGAAAAACGCAAGGCCACAGAGTGATGCTCTTTCTATACAAACGATTCATTCTTCGAAAGGTTTGCAGTATCGAGCCGTGATCATTCCGGCAGTAGAGAAACTCTACCGAAGCTATGCCCGGGAGCCGGAGGAAAAGAAAATCGCAGACGCAAGACATCTGCTCTATGTGGGTGCGACTCGCGCCGAAAGTTTTCTCGCTCTGTCGGCGTCCGGTGATTCACCAATCCTGGAGGATTTACGGCAGGCTCCGGGGCTGGAAGTGGTGGCCGCACACCTGTCTCACGCTATACAGACATTACCAAACCAGGAATCTCCGTTGCGACGCTATTTTTAAGGGCTCCTCCCGCCGATCCAGTTCGACTATCGACTCCCTCACTGGCTGAAACCGGAGTTTTCGTCCTCCGATGACTCAAAAGGGGTGAATTCCGGATTTCCCTGACACTTTTATCGGTTGCTCTTCACACTGTACCCTGTTAAGTGCCGCACTGTACCCTGTTAGGTCGGGCACTGTACCCTGTACGAACCGGGATTGTACCCTGTTTAATCCATGTTTTTATGAGCGAAATGAGCGGCTATCGTTCCCCTTTTCCGTTGCGCCACGGGCTCGGAAGTCCTGACCGGGGTCTCGACAAAGTGAGCGTGATTGTTCCTTTTTATAACGAGGCGGAATGCGTCGAGTTTGTCCTGCGTGAAATTGTTGCCTGTCAGCCGGAGGCGGAGGTGATCGCGGTGGATGACGGCAGCTCGGATGCCACCTGGGAAATTATGCAGGGGATTGAAGGAATCGTGCCCCTGAGGCTCACCGAAAACCGGGGTCAGAGCGGCGCGCTTTTCGCCGGGCTCAGTTATGCGTCGGGCGATATTTGCGTGATGCTGGATGGCGACGGTCAGAATGATCCGGCCGATATCCAAAAGCTGGTCGAGCTGCTGCGCGCCGGCGAATGCGATGTCGCCTGTGGTCGCCGCGCGACGCGAAAGGATACCTGGAGCCGCCGGACCGCTTCACGGATCGCGAACAATGTGCGGCGCACGTTTATTCACGATGGGATCAGCGATACGGGTTGCTCGCTGAAAGCTTTTCAAAAAGATCACGTTGATTTGCTGGTGCCGTTTAACGGGCTGCATCGTTTTCTTCCCGCTATCTTTACTCATGCCGGGCTGAAGATTGCCGAGGTGGATGTAAATCACCGGGAACGGAAGGCGGGGACTTCGAAGTATACGAATTTGGATCGGGCGATCCGGGGGGTATATGATTTGGTGGGGGTGTGCTGGCTGTTGAAACGGAAGGTGATACTTCCGCCGATAGACAAGGGCGTGCGGGAGTGAGGGGAATTTTTGTTGGGGGAATGGTTGCGGGGGTTGTGCCCGGGGGTTGTGAAAACAGGTTGGCAACCTGTTCTACGTCGAGTGCTCGAGTGTTCTACGGCGTGGGAGGTGGGATTTTCTAGCCGGGGACTGCCCATGGGATCCACCCGGCGTGGAGGACGGCGAGGATCAATGTCACTACTACGGTCGCGCTCAGTGTGGAGTAGTAGACGGCGGCGGCGGCAAAACGGCTGTCGGTTCCGAATTCGTAGGCGAGCAGCGCGGTGTTAACCGCTGTGGGGGATGCGGCGCCGACGATCAATATCGCTGCAAATGTGCCGCTGATGCCGAACAACCAGGTGAGCCCGACGGCTATGGCCGGGCCTCCGAGCAGGCGAATGCCTAAAGCCCAACCGAGCCGGCCCACCGGGCGGGGTGGCTGGGTTTTGGAAAGCTGGACTCCGAGAGTGAGTAACGCAAATCCCACCAGGCCGGCGGCGATGTAGTTGAGCGGTTTCCAGATAAATACAATGTCATCAAGCGGGTTGCCGAATACCCGGAAGGCAATCGCGGTTGCGATCGCATAGACGGATGGCTGCTTGAAAATCGGTAGTAGATTTTTCCAGATCGAATCGACATTTTCCTCGCGGGTCGAGGTAGCGAGGAATACTCCGCAGGTGAAGGTCGTGAGATTCATGGTCGCGAGGACAAATACCTGCAGCACACCGCCCTGATCGGGGAAAGCAAGAGTTAGCAGCGGGATGCCCCAGTTTCCGGAATTATAGATCATCGTGCTGAGCTGGAGCCCGGCCCGGTCGTGGGGCGGATCTTTGCGCAGCCGCGAAACCAGCCAGGATACCAGACCCATCGATGCAATGATGCAGACGGTAAACAGCATCACCAACGCACCGGTTTTCCCTGGTATCGATGAGGACGAAAGTTTGACCAGAATAAAGGCGGGGACAAACAGATAGATATTCAGCTTTACCAGGGTGCGCAGATCGAGAGAAAACTTCCGGTCAAGCCCCCAGCCCACGACGATGAGCACCAGAATCGGCAGGCAGACGCTGGTAAAGATTTCGAAGATACTATACATCCATCGCCGGGGAACTTTCTCTATTTCCCGCCTTTGCCACCACCTTTACCGCCCTTGCCTCCGGGTTTAGTGCGCTGCGGAACTTCGATCGGTTGAACCGGTATTCCCAAAGCGGGGTTACTGATCACTGCGCTCACTGCATCAATCAGATCTTTGCCTGAACTCATTCCGTTCTTATTGATCTGTCGCGGCGGATGCCCGGCCATGGATAGAATAAACGTTATATTATCCCTCACCCCAAACCGGCTGGAAACCTGGCGGTTGTCGTCGGCCGAAATGCTGGAAACCCGCGAAGAGGTGGTAAGGTCAAGGCGGATCAGGCACAGTGCCAGATTCTGATTGGCCCAGGTCCGAAATTCCTTTGAGTAGAGAACCTTGTTTTCCATCGATTCGCTGTCCGGGTCATTGTTGAACACAAACGCGCTCAGCAGCGGCAGACCGAGCCTTTCCGCCTCCTTTTCGGCGTTGTAAAACTGGGCATTCCACACCGCGACGCGCCCGGCTGTTTTTTCGCTGCGGGCGATCATAGCTTTTACCGAAGCGAGGTCCCCGCCGTCTTCCAATCCGGCGAGAAATGCCTGGTCCGCCTCGCTCAACCTGGTAACGGGCAGCACAAACGCCTTTTGCGAGGAGGCTTTCACTACTCCGATCTCCCCGTTGTTTTTGGCGAGAATCTTTACTTCAATTTTTCTACCTTCTGAATCCGCAATGGTGCGGGAGATGGGATATATATTATCGGATGATGGAGTCCCGGCTGAGTTATTCGGTGCAGAGGATGAAGCCGGTTTCTGCGTTTTGCCGACCGGTTCCACTTCGCTGATATCTTTACACCCGACCGTGAGAATCACGAGCAGGAGCCCAATGTTACTGATCACCGATTTCATAACTTCTCTACAGGCCTACTGTTTCCCGCACTTTGACGGCCAGATTGGTGAACGCTTCCGAGACGGGGCTTTCTTCATCCGGCATCAAACAAACCGGCACTCCGCTGTCGGCTCTTTCCCGGGTATGAACATCGAGCGGGATTTCCCCGAGTAGAGGAACGCCGAGGCGGTTGGCTTCGATCTTTCCGCCGCCGTGTCCAAATATATCATAGCGCTCGCCGTGCTCGCACTCGAACCAGCTCATGTTCTCAACCAGACCGATGATCGGAATGTTTACTTTGGCAAACATAGCGGAGGCCTTTCTGGCATCGATCAAAGCCACTTCCTGCGGTGTGGTAACGAGGATCGCCCCGTCGACCGCGACGGTTTGCGAAATGGTTAATTGTATATCACCGGTGCCGGGAGGCAGATCGAGAATCAAATAATCGAGCTCGCCCCAGAGCGACTGCCGCAAAAACTGCTGCGTGTAGCGGGTGGCGAGCGGGCCTCTGACGATCACAGCGGAATCGTCCTGCAACAGATAGCCCATCGAAATCGTCTTGATCCCGTGTGCCTCGATCGGCACGATCTCATTCTGCTCGGTAGCCATGGGCTGGGCGTCTTTTTTGCCCACCATCAGAGCGATACTCGGCCCGTAGAGGTCGCAGTCGCAGAGCCCGACCTTTGCGCCGGTTTGCGCCAGCGATACCGCGAGGTTGACCGAAACGGTCGACTTGCCGACGCCGCCTTTGCCGCTGGCGACGGCGATAATTTTTTTCACCCCGGGAATGGAACTTTGACCGGCGGCCGGATCTCCGCCCACCACCGGTTGGGC
>JARGOZ010000047.1 GCA_029213025.1 Verrucomicrobiales bacterium | reverse complement strand
GTCCGAGGAGAATAAACAGGACCACATGAATCAGCAAAGTCACACCGAAAGCTTTCCACGCATCGCCGCGAACCGCATTTCCCGAGGCGGGACTGTTGATTTTCGCCCTTCCCATCAGGCCCACTATAACCTGATTACCCGCCACGCTTCAATTTTTCTGTCAGCGCGCGGAACGCCTTCATCTTTTCGGCGAACTGTGTCTGGACCTCTTTGTATTCCTCACTCTTCCGGTCCAGCCTTTCGCGCTTTTTCTTGAGCACGAGAATTTCCTCCGCCATGGAACGTCTTTCGACTGCGTATTTTTGCGCCTCTTCGGCTTTTTTATCGACTACATCACCCCAGTCATCGGTGCGGAAAACAGAGGCGGGTAACCCGGCGCTGTTAACCAGATTTGCGCCTTCAGGATTGGCTGCCCAGGCATAGCGAACCGCCAGCGGCTTGGCTACTTTTGCACTGCTGACGACCACTTGATTTTTGCCTTCGATCTTAGCATCGGCCCAGTGCCAGACTTTATCCTGCCCGGCGATTTCAAATCTCTGCAGCGGTTTTCCGTCGCGGGACTTCAACCCATCCCCCGCCTGGTTAAATGTGATACGGACGGCTCCATCCACAATTTCCGACGAATCATACAGCGGGCCGGAGTATAGCATATCCGCATTGCCATAGTCTTTGGCCAGAGCCCAGAGAGCCAATCTTTCGCCTACATCTTTTTTGTTCTTCGGATGAATATCTTTCGCATCGCCAATGTCATTGATAATGGCCATGCCGGTTTTGGGCGTCGTATCCAGCACGAGCCGCATCCGGTCCTGCAACAGCGGCCAGGGATCGTTGTCGCCCGGTCCTGTAGTTGGGTTCCGATAATTTGCCAACTGCACGTAGTAGAAAGAAAAGTCATCATCCCAGCGCCGCCGCCAGTCTTTTATCATTAAAGGCAAAGTTTGATCATAGGGCACCGCTCCCGGTTTGGCGTTGCCTTCACCCTGATACCATATCGCCCCGCGCATGGTGTAGCCGGTGAACGGATTGATCATGGAATTAAACAACACACCGGGCTGCCCCTCGGTATCGAGAGCACGCTTCGGCTCGGCCGGTTTTTTCGGCGGGCGCTTGCCTTTGCGTTGTTCCGCCGGCATTATTTTCCAGTCTTCTATTTGCTCTTTCCATTTTGCCAGACTGGCTTCGTAGGCCGTTTGCGCTTTGGCGGGGTCATACTGCGCATCGCGCTGCACAGCGGCATCAACCAGTCTTTTGGTGCCGGGCAAAGTCTGGAGAGCTTCCCGGCTGGTGAAAGTTTCCACCGGTTTACCGCCCCAGGCGGATTTGATCACACCTACCGGAATCCCCAGATCGAGGTGAAGTTTTCTCGCAAAGAAAAACGCAACCGCCGAATACCCCGGGACGGTCTCCGAAGTAGAGAGTGTCCACTCCCCTTCTATATCATCCCGTGGTTTCACCGAGGTGACCAGAGGCGCATTGAACATTCGCAAACCGGGGTGATTCGACTCCGCAATCAGTTCTTCATAAGCCGGAACGCGGTTCATGGTAAAATACATATTCGATTGTCCGGAGGCGAACCAAACCTCCCCTACCAATACATCGCGAATCACGATTTTTTCCTCACCGGTGGCAACGGTCATCACTGCCCCGACACTGTCAGCTTCGCCGACGGGAACGGTAACTCTCCATTTTCCATTCTTGTCAGCCTGACCTGTGCCGGTTTTGCCTTTGAAAGAAACTGTCACCTCTGTCCCCGGCGAAACGGTTCCCCAAACCGCCACATCCCGGTCCCGCTGAACCACCATATGATCGCTGAAAAAATCAGGTAAAGCCAAATCCGCCCGCAGACTGGAAGCTGCGCAAAAGAGAATGCATAAGAATACTACAAGCCGTTTCATGGCATTATCTTTGCACAAAATAATCAGAATGGGCGAGGTATATCCGGAAAAAAACAGGCCCCTTTCGCCTTTGTAATACCGCTCCGTCCGATGACTGTACCCTGTTGAATACGAGACTGTACCCTGTTTAATCCTCAGATTTGATAAGCAGGCCGTATTTATCCATTTTATCCCGAAACGAGGCCCGGGAAACCCCCAGCAGCCGACAGGCGGAACTTTGATTGTGCCCGCAAATTTCCAGCGCCTGAACGATCATCTCCGACTCCAGCTCCTCTACCAGAAAAGCGTGCGGATGTTGCAGAGCCCCGCTTCTGGCGCGCAACAATACTTCTCTGACATGCTGAGAGCGCAACAACTCGGCAGACGACACGTTGTCCACTTTCGTTACATTGGCTGATCGCTTCAGCACCTCTTCCACGTCATCGAGAGACAGCAGGTAGCCGTTTGATTTGATAATCATCTTGCGAACCAGATTCTCCAACTCACGCACGTTCCCCGGCCAGGAATGATTTTCGAGTGCCTCGATTACGCCTTTTTCGAACCGGAGCGTTTCGACGTTGAAGTCTTTGCAGTATAAAGAAAGGAAGTGCTGAACCAGGAGACTGATATCCCCGGTCCGCTCGCGAAGTGGCGGGATATCAATAATGGCGGTGTTGATTCGAAAATACAGATCCCCGCGAAAATGGCCCTGCGCCACCGCATCCTCGAGGTTCTGATGGGTTGCCGCTATGACGCGAACATCGAAAGGAATCTCCTCGTCCCCGCCGACGCGCCGGATTGTTTTTTCCTGCAAGACCCGAAGCATTTTCACCTGGGTTTCGGGAATCATATCGCCGATTTCGTCGAGGAAAAGTGTTCCGCCGTCGGCCTGCTCAAACCGGCCTATGCGCTGGGAGACGGCACCGGTGAAAGCCCCTTTTTCATGGCCGAACAATTCGCTTTCGAGGAGGTTTTCCG
This sequence comes from Verrucomicrobiales bacterium, assembly GCA_029213025.1. GTDB lineage: Bacteria > Verrucomicrobiota > Verrucomicrobiia > Verrucomicrobiales > DEV007 > Arctic95D-9. Next base: position 39,092 of record JARGOZ010000047.1, on the reverse strand, counting down.
GTATCGCCGAACAGTTCACGGCGACGAACGGCCCGTCATGGCGGTTTCCGTATTTATGCACTGCTCTCGCGACGAGTTCTTTGCCGGTGCCGGTCTCACCCTGGATCAGAACCGTGACCGACTTGTCTGCGATTTTGCCAATTTCGCGATAGACCTCCTGCATCCCTCTGGAGGTTCCCACGATCAAATCAGTCTCCTCCTCTCCGTCGGTCGCTTTGATTTTCACGTTTTTTCCCGAGGTGTTATAAACTTGAAGGGCCCGGTTCACGGTCTCAATCAAATCTTTGGACCGGAACGGTTTTATCAAATAATCAAAAGCTCCTTTCCGGGTGGCCTCAATCGCCAACCGGGTGGTCCCGTGAGCCGTCATCAAAATAACCGGCATCCGGTCGGATTTCTGCCGGAATGCTGAAAGCAGATCGATGCCGCCAATTTCCGGGAGCCGATAGTCGACCAGCGCGAGATGAAAATCGCCGTTTTGGAAAGTGGAGAGCCCTTCTTTCCCGTCGGAAGCGACGGTAACTTCGAAGGATTCGCGGCGCAAAACATCAGAGAGAGATTCCCTTAAATCAGCATCATCTTCCACCAGCAATATCGATTTCACGCTCCTGATAGTAATTTCCAGCCAGTCAGGAGGCAATCTCAATCGGATTTCTTTCGGCAAAAGTGCTCCGACCAAAAAAAAATGAAAAAAGTTAACTTTTCTTAAATGGTGCCCCCTGGATGTCCCACCCCCTGCGGTAATCTGTTTTCAGAATAAAAAATATGACTGCCACATCCAATCCAGCCAACGTCCAGACACCAGTAGCAAACAACCGCCTCGAAGCCCTCCAACCGGGTAACCGAATCATCTCGCCGGAGATTTCGGCAGAGGAGAAACTGACCAAACGTATCCTGCGGGACGGCAACGGCAAGGGGTTGATGAAATTTTGCCGCGAGCTTTCGGTCATTCTGATTCGCCGTTATTCCATCGACGACGATGCTGCGGATCTCCGGGAAGCCCTCGTTCCGAGTTTGCAGAATACGCTGAACTGCTCGGAGCAACAGGCCCATTGCCTCATCGATCTGGCCCTGGAAATGATCCACGCAAAGGTCCACGGCAAATATCGCAGAACCGATGTCGAGCTAGGCGGTTTAATCGCAGTAGCAACCGGCGCGGTCACAGATGTCGCCGCCAACTAATCAATTTTTCCACTTTAAACACACAAACAGAAGTACCGCTCCCATGATACGCACGCACGTTCGCTTTTAGTCTTCTCATTGGTCGTGAGTAGTAAGGAAAGAAAAGGGCATCGGCGCAAGCCGGTGCCCTTTTTGATTGGTACCGCCACTACATTTTAATCGCAAGTGTGGCCGCGAAAATAGGCATCCAGCGATTTAATACAGATGATTCATCATCCCAGGTATCTTCGAAGAAACCCCGGATCGCAAAACCGGCATCGCACTGCCCGCCAATTTGCTCTTCCCAGCTGTGGCTGAATTCGAGACTGACCTGAGCTTCGAGGTGATCAGCCAATACATCTTCGCTCAATGAATCGATATCCGAATACGGTAATGGATACCTCATTTTGATCTCGCCGGTTTCCTCAGCTTCGTAGTGATCAAACAGAAAAAATGCCGGATTCATAAAACCGCACAGCAATCTACCACCCGGGCGCAGCACACGGTAGCACTCCGCCCATACCGGTAATATTTCATTGGAAAAAACATTGGATACCGGATTAAAAACGAGGTCGAACGATTCGTCTTCGAGATCGGACAGATCAATCATATTCCCCTGTATCGCCGTGACTTGCAAGCCGTGCGCTGCGCAGGTTTCCTCATCCTTTTGCAACTGAATATCGGAGTTGTCGAAAGATGTCACTTTCGCTCCAGCCGCGGCAAAGACCGGAACCTGCTGTCCGCCCCCGCAGGCGAGAGCGAGCAGATCGATACCTTTCAGATCGTGGCCAGCCGGGAACCAGGCGGAGGGAACCGGCTTATTCGGAGTAAGCACAACTTCCCACTGACCTTTTTCAGCCTTACCGATGATCTCACCGGAAAAAGGGGTACTCCAGCGGCACCCCTCCATTGATTGTATATTCCAGGCGTTGCGGTTAAAAGATGCGATATCCATGGTCGTTTTACGGACCAGAGATATCGCAAAAGGGTTTAATAACAACCGGGAAACTCAGTTGGCTTACTTTTTCAGTCGGAAAACGGTAACTCGGCGATCCAGCGCTCTGAGAGTTTCCGCAGCGCTGGCTGGATATTGAGCTTCGGTCTCGCCGTAGCCAACCGGGACTAACCGGGTGGGATCCACTCCATATGCGACCAGGTCTCTCGCAATCCGTTCCGCCCTGTTTTGTGACAGTTCCAGATTGGAATCATACGATCCCTCCGCCGAGGCATGACCTTCGATCACAAACTTCTCACCCCTCAAAGAAGAACTCTGGATTGCTTCCGCTATATCGACTACCAAATCGTAGGATAAAGAATCCGCAAAAGCTGTCGATCCCTGACGGAAAAGTATATCATCCCGGGACACCGCTGAATTGGGATCCACCTCATAGGAAACCGAGTAGGCACCGGGCTGCAGGTAGGAAGCGGGGACATTGGAGTAATAGCGCGGATCTACATTTGCCACACCCGGACGGTAGGGACTTTCCGCATAGTCATAGAGGGAGACATACCCCAGCTGTCGGCTGGCCAGAAGAACCGGCGGAATTCTGCTGTAGTTGGTGTAGCGAACGACCCGGTGGTTACCAAAGTAAAAATGGTAATGGTCGTGATCGTGACGCCGTCCGCGATGTCTGTCACGGTCACCGTGACGGGAGTAAAATGTCGGAGGTGCGGCTTCCAGCCCGACCCGGCCGAGCAGTCTTTGTATAATAAAGGCAACACTGTCGACCCGCTGGTCCTGTGTCCGGCCGACCCGTTCCGGCGGCAGTCTGTGGTCGCGCCCTCTGCCGTCTCTGTCGGAAGCCTGGCGTCTCGAACTGGCAGGCGGAGCAAGCACATTCACCAGTAACTCAGCGGCATCGCCTCTGTTATTGAGATTCTGAGCACGCTCTCTCGTGGCCCTCCTGGTCCTCTCGTCGAGATCAATTCCCCGGAGAAGACTGGTTACCACTTCATCGGTTACAGAATTATCCTGTTCCTCCGGCCGGCCTTTACCGCGCCGGCCTGCCTCTTCTGCAATTTCACGAGCCTGGCGGCGCACTCTTTCCACTTCTTCCGCGTTATTGCCCTGCCGCGGGCGGTCGTCACGCTGAGCGGCTTCCTGCGCCATTTCTCTGGCTCTCTCGCGAGCGCGCTGAGTGGCTGCTTCATTCGCCTGGCGAGCCTGTTCAGCCATATCCCGGGTTCTCTCTGCCGCCCGGCGGGCGCTTTCGTCAGTATTGGATCTCTCTACCGGCTGTTCGGCCATTCTGCGGGCTCTCTCCCGCAGAGCCTCAGAATTTTGCCGCTGCTGCTCCCCGGCGACAGCTTCCGCTCTTTCCCTTGCCTGGCGGGCTCTTTCCGCCACCGCGTCCTGAACCTGCTGTTGCTGGCGGGCTCTGTCTTCGACCATTTGCCGGGCACCCGACTCGTCGGGCCGGTTATTCGGCGGCTGCTGTGCCCGCTGTCTCGCGGCTTGTTCGGCTCTCTCCCGCGCTTCACGGGCCCGTTCAGCAACGGCCTCTCTGGCGTCCTGCTGCTGACGGGCCGCCTGCCGGGCTCTTTCCTCCGCCATTTGACGGGCTCTCGACTCGTCCGGACGGTTGTTTTGCTGTTGCTGTTGGGCCTGCTGACGGGCCGCCTGCCGGGCTCTTTCCTCCGCCATTTGACGGGCTCTCGACTCATCCGGACGGTTGTTTTGCTGTTGCTGTTGCTGTTGCTGTTGGGCCTGCTGCCTGGCCGCGCGTGCCGCTCGTTCCTGCGCTTCGCGCGCCCTGGCCGCGGCATCCTGTACCTGTTGCGGTACCGCCGGGTCTACACGGCGGGGTTCCGGCTGCCTCTGGCGCCTTTGCTCCCGCTGATCGTTCTCTCTTTGAGAGGGCTGACCCTGGCGTTGCAATACTTCCGGAGGCTGAACGTTAATAACCTGAGACATTACACCGGTACTAATCAAAGTAGTTCCCAGAGCAACGCACGAAATAGATAATATGGGCGATAATTTTCTTTCAGTTTTCATTGTGTGTTAGACGACCTGTTTATTGTTTCTTTCGTAATGTGCAGCTACAGTGCCACGGGCCCACACAACTTGTTTTAACCTGATCGTAAACCTCTTACGAATACCGCATCTTTATTGAGTGATAATTCCGGCGAAACTTATGTGCGCTTTGCAAGGAAACTCATCCGGCACATTGCACAGTAGAAGAAAAAGGTTCGGGAACATACCTGCTGCAACCGTCCCCGGAAGTATACAGAACACCACTCGATAGATGATACCCGGCCACGGTTTTCTGCGTCATTGACGAGCGGATCTGACCATCCATATTCGGCCCGATGAAATTTTTCTGTGACAGCTGCGGCCAGAAGCTTGAGGTGAACGACGAATTCGCCGGTCAAATGGTGGACTGCCCGACCTGTGAATCCAACATCAGAATCCCCGACGCGCCCCCGGCCCTCTCTCCCGAAGAACTGGAGCACACCATGCGGGAATCTCTTCTCGCCTCAGGAACTTTCACCTCCATGACCATCGCCCAACTCATGGAAAAGCGGAAACTCGAGGGAGGCCTGCAGATCAGCAAAGATGTACTAACCGGTGATCAAAATCTGAAATACGAGTACGGGGAACTGATAGCGCGGGGAGGAGTGGGAGCTATATTTCTCGCCAGTGACCAAAATATCCGCCGGAATGTGGCGGTCAAAGTTCTACTCGAACCCGAAAATGCCGGCAACGAGGAAATTCTTCGTTTTATCGAGGAAGCTCAGGTGACCGGCCAACTGGAACATCCGTCTGTAGTTCCGGTCCACGATCTCGGAGTGGATGCTACCGGAAATGTTTACTACACCATGAAAATGGTACGAGGCGATAATCTCCATACTATACTCCGGCGAATCGCCGACAATGATCAAAAAACGATCGAAGAGTTCCCCCTCCCCCGGCTGATTAATATATTTCTGAAAGTCTGTGATGCGATGCGTTTTGCCCACTCCCGGAACGTCATCCACCGGGATCTGAAACCACAGAATATTATGGTAGGGGAATTCGGTGAAGTTTTGGTCATGGATTGGGGCCTGGCCAAAGTACTCGGACTGAGCAGGGACGATCCCCACGCGACTGCGGCACAAATCGAATCGGTGCGCAACCGGGAAGCATCCGGAGCGCTGGCAACCATCGCCGGAACGATTTTCGGTACGCCCCAGTTCATGGCACCGGAGCAGGCCCGGGGTGCCACCGATGAGATGGACTACCGTACAGATGTCTACTCTCTCGGTGCCATTCTCTATAATATACTCTCACTGAGACCTCCGGTACGAGGAAAAACCGTGCACGAAATTTTAACAAAAGTCACCTCCGGAGAAATCTCTGCCCCAACCATATACAACACTCTAAAAGGAGACGACAAAGTCAAATCTGACGATTCCCCGGAAACGAAGGAAATCACACTTCGGCATTGTCCGGGCGAACGAATCCCCAACGCACTCGCCGCTGTAGTGATGAAAGCGATGGCATTGCTCCGCGAGGACCGGTACCAAAGTGTTTCCGAATTGCAGGAAGACATCGAAGCCTACCAGGGAGGATTCGCCACTACAGCGGAAGCGGCCGGAACATTGAAACTTGCGCACCTGTTTATTCAGAGAAACAAGCTCGCCACTATCAGCGCAATAGCGATTTCACTACTCGGAGTCGGCTTTGTAACTAAAACGGTCACAGCCGCCCGCGAGATTCAGGAGGTCAGCCGAACCGCTTCCCCGGAATTTGTAGCGAAAGCCCAACAGGCTCTCAAAGACCAAAAGATCGAAGAGGCAAAACAGGCTCTGGAAACCGCAATCGGTCTCGACCGCAAGTCGCCCGATGCCTGGTATGAGCGAGCCAGAATCGAGTTCGACGAATACCAGTTCGCCAAAGCTCTCGATTCCCTGGCGAAGGCACAGGATTTAACGGAAAATCCCTACTACATCGAAAACGTCCGGGTTCTGGAAAAAATTGTCCGTTCGTGGCAGCAAAGAATCAAAAATGACGGCAAAGGTGTCCTGCCGGAACATCTCATCGAAATGGCGCGGGAGCTCCAGGATATCGACCCCACTCTGGCGGCCCGCTTTTTCTTCCGGGTCGGCAGCGAGCAGCAGGCATTGAAAATACAGGTCGAAGATGTCTTTGCCCGCCTAATCGAAGCCAATCCAGGATTAAAATGGAGAACCGGAAAAGGCAAATGGCCGATGGGAATTTACCAGTTCTATTGGATTCAACTCTTTCAGGAAACCGGAATCGATCTCAATCTGGTCAAGTTCTGCGAGGACCCGAAAAAATTGATCAATATATCCCCCCTGGTCAACCTCCCGGTAAAATCCCTCAACCTCGAGGACTCCAACGTCAGTGACATCACCCCGCTGACAGAAATCGTAACGCTGAAAAAGCTGAATCTAGATCGAACTCCAATCCTTGGGCTCGGGGCACTCGAAGCCACAGGTATTGAGGACCTTCAAATTTCAGGAACCCGGGTGGACGATCTCACCCCTCTCGCCAACCTGCCTTTGAAACAGCTCGACGTTTCAGATACCCGGGTCACAGACTTCACGCCTCTCGCCGGCAACACTCTGGAGTCATTCACCTGTAATCATTTCCCCGGAGAAACGATAGATTTTCTGACCGGAATGCCTTTGAAAAAGGTGATTCTCGGTGGAGCAAATCAGGCCCACAGTCTGGAGCCGCTGCGGGGTGCCCCGGTGGAAGAACTGGATATATCAGACAGCATCGAATTAACCGATATCTCTATGTTGAAAGATATGCCTCTGAAGAAACTTTCCATTGGAACCCCCAGCGCAGGCGATCTATCGATCCTGAAGGGCAAAAATCTCGACAGCCTGAAGATTAATTTCGATATAAGTGACTTCAAATTCCTGCGTCACTGCACAACCCGGTCAATAACCATTCTCCACAACCAGTCGGCTACCTCTCTGGAAGGTTTTGAAGCACAAAGAGGCGTCATCGAAGAACTGGAGATTCGCGGAACCGGTAACGAATGCCGAATCAATAATATAAAGGCTCTTCAGGGTATGAAAAAACTGCGCAACCTGAGCCTAATCCAACTACCGGTAAAAGATCTGTCAGCCCTCAAAGACCTGCGCCCGGATAGACTGGAGATTATCCTCCCCTATGCAAACGATCTTGATTCACTGCGGGGTTGCCAACCGGCAACACTCCTGCTCGGCGGGGGATTCACCGATCTCAGAGGGTTGCGGGGTATGACCCGCCTCCACGCCATCGACTTGACCCGCTGCACAAAACTTACCCAGGTACGGGTACTGGAATCAATGCCCGCTCTGGAAAAAGTGTTACTTCCCAACTCCGTCACAGATATAGGTTTTCTAAGAGAACGCCGCCGGATCAAATCTCTTAACTATGGAACCCAGGCAGTTCCATACGACCAGTTCTGGCGCTCTTATGATAACAGAAGGAAGAAAGGTAGAAAATAGTACTACTCTTTTCTCTATATACGAAAAAAAGTTTAATAATACTTAAATTTCTACTTGCTATATATATTTACTGTAACTAGCATATAGATGCTATGGAAATATTTTCAGGATTGATCGACGGCATTTTCGGAGACGAAAGTGAGAGCGCCTCAAAAGGCAAAAAGAAAAAATTCGGTGTAAAGAATACCAAAGGGTTAAACCCTGACATTGCTGCTAAGAAAGCCGCCAAAGAAGCATACGCTGCAGCCCAGAGAGCTGCTGCCGCTCAGGCCGCCGCCAACAGCATCGATGTAGGTAAAGTGCTCGACAAGAAAGCCCGCTCTGTATCGAAAAAGAAACTCGAGTGGCGCACCTCCATTGTCGACCTCATGCAGGTTTGCGAAATGGACAGCAGCTTTGCCGCACGCAAGAAGCTGGCCGCTGAACTCGGCTACACCGGATCTTCTCACGCAGCTACGATGAACCGCTGGTTGCACAAGGAAATGATGCGCCAGATCGTTGCCAACGGTGGCAAAGTTTCCCGCAAGGTGATCACTCAGTAAAATCCACTCAACCATATAATTCAATTTTTAACCGGAGCCTGGGCCAGGCTCCGGTTTTTTTATGCCCGGAATCGAAGTCTCAATTGCGGACGGTGACTCACTGCAATTCCATGCCACCTTGGCCGGAACAGACCCATGAAAACAGTTTTCACCTTTGTATTGTTATTTTTTCTCACCGCAGCGGGAGCCGCAGAACGCCCGAATATCCTGTGGCTCTCTGCCGAAGACATCAGCCCGCACCTCGGGTGTTACGGGGATTCCTTCGCCAAAACGCCCCATCTGGATCAGCTCGCCACGGAGGGCACCAGATTCACCCACGCCTTCACCGCTGCCGGAGTTTGCGCCCCCTGCCGATCGACGATCATCACCGGTATGTTCCAAAATTCCATTGGTACCCACCACATGCGCTGCAACGCCAAACTACCGGAGTGGCTAAAGCCCTTTCCCATGTATCTGAGGGAGGCCGGCTACTACTGCACCAACCGGAGCAAAACTGACTACCAGTTCAGCAAACCGTCAAAAAAAGAGATTTGGGACCAGTGCGACGGTAAAGCTCACTGGAAAAACCGGAACAAAGACCAACCGTTCTTTGCCGTATATAACTTTACCGGCTGTCACGAAAGCGGCATCGCCAGCAAATCCAAGTATCAACAAGTCTCTTCAGTATTAACTCCGGACCAGCGACAGGATCCACAGGCTTTTGATAACATCCCTCCCTACTACCCCGATACTCCGGTCGTGCGCGAAGACTGGAAACGGAACTATGAAAATATAACCGCAATGGATCACTGGGCCGGTCAATTGATCGCCGAGCTGAAAGAAGCCGGTGAATACGAAAATACGATCATAATCTATTGGTCGGATCATGGTATTGGCTTACCCCGCGCCAAACGATGGCTTTATGATTCCGGAACCCGAATCCCTCTTATCGTCAGAATCCCGGAAGCCTTTCGCGTGAACGGTCAGGGACAACCCGAATCCGTTTCGGACGAGTTGATTCAATCTACCGATTTTGGTCCTACGGTTCTAAATCTCACCGGTCTCGAAGTCCCCGACTATGTTCACGGCCGCGCTTTTCTGGGTGGCAATCTGAAACCTCCGCGCAAATACATATATGGATCACGGGATCGCATGGATGAAAGATACGATATCATTCGTGCCGTTCGCGATAAACAGTTTCGCTATATACGAAACTTCGAACCCCTCAAGCCCTACTACCAGTATATGAACACTCCGGAAAAAGGCGCTACCATGATGGAAATCCGTGCAGCCGAGAAATCCGGAGCCCTCACCCCCGCGATGAAGATTTTCTCATCCGGCAGAAAACCTGTCGAGGAACTCTACGACCTGGAAGCTGACCCGCACGAAATCAACAATCTCGCTGAAGATTCGGACTACAAAGAAAAACTGGAGACCATGCGCAAAGAACTCGCCGACTGGCAGTTTGAAATCGGGGATATCGGCCTGCTACCCGAATCGGAAATCGAGAGGCGGGAAGCCGACGCCGGTTCCACCTATGCCATATTACGCCAGAACGGCGATGGCTCGGAACTGATCAGCAAACTGGTCGAGATCGCCACTCTCGCCTCCAAAGGCACGGAAGCGATTCCGGATTTAACAGACGCCCTGACTCACGAGGACCCCGCAATCAGATACTGGGGAGCTACCGGACTGGGAAATTTCGCCAAAGACGCGACTTCAGCCTCCGGCAACCTTGAAAAATTACTGGAGGATCCCTCCCCCGCCGTCCGCATCGCCGCCGGTCGCGCCCTTTGCCGTATGGGACAAACCGAACCGGCCCTAGCTCTGTTGGCGGATGAACTTTCCGGAGATCTGCAGTGGGCCAGACTGGAAGCCGCGATCGCACTCGATTATCTGGACGAAGCGGCCCGCCCGGTATTACCTCAACTCAAAGGAGCCCTTCAGGATCAGCCTAACAAATACATCATTAGGGTTGCCAACCGGGCTGTTAACGACCTGGAAGGATCAGAAAACAAAGTGCCATAAGGCGACTGTACCCTGTTACGTCCGCCATTGTACCCTGTTGAATCTGTCTGGAAACCCAAATCGACCTTTGACTTCCGATTCGACAGTGTGTCTACTCAATCCGGTATGACTCACGAAAAAAAATTCAACTTTCTCCTCGGCGGCCTCATCATCGCGATGATTGTGATCTACTTTGCCTTTGGCAGAAAAGCCGGCCCAAACCCCGCAGCCTTAACGGATAGTAGACTTCAGGCTCTGGAGGAAGCCGTGATCGACTGGGCTCAGAAGCAAGGTGCACCACCGGAGAAACTCAGCGATCTCGGACTGGAAAGTGAAGCCCTCACCGATCACATCGGCAACCCTTTCATCTACGATGTCTCAGGAACCAAAGTAACGATCACCTCTTTTGGAGCCGACTCCAAACCCGGCGGCGTTATGTTCAAAGCGGACCGGGCCGTGCGCTTCGATACCGCAGCGCCGTAAGATCAGGCGGTAACGAATACAAAAACGCCGTGTTTTTCGAATGGGAGCGACAGATTATCCGTCTACCTGCCCGGAGTCGCAAAAAAATCCCAAACCAAAAACAGATACCCATGAACTATACCCAAAAAGCTTTGCTCGCAGGCGGCATCGCTGCTCTCCTCGGCTTCAGTCACTCCACCGCTCAAAACTACTATTCACCCCCTTCCACCCACTCGATGATCGAGTCCTTGCGGGGCCATTCCGGACACAATCATTCCCAGGCCCCCACACTCCGTTCAACCGAAGCCTGTCCAATCTGTAGTCCGAAAGGGCACGCTGATTACAACCAGGGCAGCGGGCAGCTTTCCTACCATGTCGACAGCTCATGCCAGCTGTGTACCAACCAGATCCAGTTTCTGAGAAACAGTACGGACCTCGCCGATCACCAGTCTTACGAATATCTGCAAAACCTCGCTCACGCCCTGCAAAGTCCGGATTTACAATACCAGCGCTTTGTAATAGAAGGGCACGCGTCGGCGGAAGGAACCCGCTCAGTCAACCTGACACTTTCCCAGCGCCGCGCCAACGCCATCTTTGACTTTCTGGTCAGTTACGGCGTGCATCCATCCCGCCTCCTGTCGGTAGGTCACGGCGAATCGCAGGCTCAGTACCCTTCAAACGCCTCCGAATATCTCCGCGCCAACGACCGCAAGGTCATCGTCTACAAGATGGCCGGCTAATCAACCCCCGTCCCGGCCTTTCATCCGCAGCTGACGCGGAGTCAGGCCCCGGGCATTCTTCAACACGTAGCCCAGGTATTCGTGATGCCGAAACCCGCATCTCTGGGCTATGTCGCTGAAGGTTAAATCGGTTGAAGTAATCAGACCGACCGCCCGCGAAAGACGGTGCTCAAGCAGAAACTCTCTCAAGCTCATCCCCACAGAGGCACGGAACCGGATTTGCAGCCGGGTTTTGGACAGACCCGCCGCTTTTGCGATCTGATCGTTTGTCACCGGTTCAGAAAAATGTTCTTTCATAAACTGGATCGCAACCCGGACAGCGGCATCGGAAATCCCCCGACTGTCGGAAGACTCCCGAACTACAATTTCATTAGGAGGAACCAAAGTGGCAGATTCCGGAGCCGGAGCCCCGTTCATCATTTGATCAAGCAACTCTGCAGCTTCGTAGCCGACCCGGAAATGGCCGCCCCGCACACTGGAAAGATTCGGCGTACTGATTTCGCACAGCGCGATATCATTATCCACCCCTACTACACATACCTCCCCGGGCACTGTGATCCCCGCCGCCCGACAGGCCTCAAGTAACAGAAGACCGCGCTGATCACTACAAACCATCACTGCGACAGGTTTAGGCAGTTTCATCAACCACCTCTGTACCTTCAGAAAATGACCACTGTATCCCTCCGACCTGCCCCTCGGGGAATTGAACCCGGAAAATGAATCCCCGTCGGAACTGAATTCTTTGAAAGCCTCCTCCCTCCTCTGTGACCAGTTCTCGCCCTGGATTCCGTAGTAACCAAAATGCCGAAAGGCCCGATGTAAAAAATGTTTCGCCACCAGCCTCGAAATCGCTCTGTCATCTACATGCACCAATGGAAAATCACTCGGTGAGACGCCCAGAACATCGACAACCGGTATTTTCCGTTTCTTCAGTTTTTCGACTATTCCCGGGTTCTGAACTCGCGCAATGACGCCATCCCCTTTCCATGATTTGATCCAGTCCGGCACCTCATCATCGAGCCCGCGAGCGGCATGAATCATCTCCCAATCGCCTCTGTTTCCAGCAAAATTAGCGATTCCACGAAGAATTTCCCGCCCTGATCCCAGGGAGGTCTCAACGAGGAGAGCGACTTTTTTCCGATTCGGTTTCAAGAATACGATATACGGTTCGATTTCTACAAAAATTGGTTCAGAATCTCAAGTGTATTCTCTTGTCGAATTGTCGAAACAGGCGTTTGCTCTTGATCCGATGCCGCAATACGAACAGCAATTTTACGGAAAATTTGGCAATGAACCGTCCATCCGGATTGAAGCTCCGGGCCGGGTGAATCTGATCGGAGAACACATTGACTACCTCGACGGGTGGGTCATGCCCGCCGCAATCGAACCCCGAATCACGATGCTTGCGGCACCGGGGTCGCCGGGCGGGGATATCGAGGTATGGACTACTGAACATCCGGAGAAATTCCACCATCTTCGTGTCGATGATTTCTCTATCCGCACCGCCCCGGACGAACGTTGGTTAAACTATATGATCGGGGTCCTCGGAGTCTATGCAGAGAAGGGAGTCACCTCTCCCGGGTGCAGGATTGCGGTATATACTACTTTGCCCCCCGGAGCCGGTCTCAGTAGCAGTGCTGCACTCGAAACCGCAATGGCGTTGCTGATAGAAACCCTGTCGGATCGTGCATTCTCTCTATCTGACCGGGCCCGCTTTTGCCAACGGGCCGAACACGAATGGGTCGGGATGCCTTGCGGAATCATGGACCAACTTACAGTCGGCGCAGGCGTGGCCGATCACGTTCTCAAAATCGACTGCAAAGATCTGACAGTTGAACCGGTTCGACTGCCCGGTGAGATTTGCCTGGTGGTAGCCGACAGCGGAGTCAAACACAGCCTGGCCGAAGGGGAATATCGCAACCGCCGTGCCGATTGTGAAGCCGCGCTGGAAAAACTGGCGAAGGATTCGTGGCGGAACGTTACTATAGATGACATCTCGAAAAGCCGCGACCTGCTTGGTGACCGCCTTTTCCGCCGGTCCAGACATGCGGTCACGGAACTGCTGCGTGTTGCCGATTTTGCCTCCGCTCTTTCCAGCAACGATTCACAGGAAATGGCGCGCCTTATGTATGAAGGCCACCAGTCTCTCCGCGACGATTACGAAGTAAGTTGCCCGGAGCTGGATCTACTGGTTGAAGCCGGTCGGGAATTCGGAACTTCCGGCTCGCGAATGACAGGCGGCGGATTTGGCGGCTCTACGATTCACCTCGTCAGAGAGGCAGCCGCTGACGATTTGGTCAGACTTTTAGAAAAGCGCTATTTCGAAGCATACGGAAAAAAACTACACAGCTTCCGGACGCGCGCATCGTCCGGCGCCTGTTGCACAACTACTATCGGGAAATGAAAAAACGACTACTACACCTTCTTGTACTACTACTGGCAACTGCGTTGCCCGGCATCGCTGCAGAGAGACCCAATATCATCCTCATCATGGTTGATGATATGGGTTTCTCCGACCTCGGTTACATGGGAGGGGAAATCGAAACACCAAATCTCGATTCGCTTGCCGCGGGCGGAGTGCGCTTTTCCCAGTTCTACAACTCCGGTCGCTGCTGCCCTACCCGGGCGACTCTGATGACCGGCCTTCACCCGCACCAAACCGGTATCGGCTGGATGACCGAGCCACCCGGCGACGAGCGCGGCAAAACCGAACCTCCCGCTTACCGGGGAAATCTAAATGACCAGTGCGTGACCATCGCCGAAGCGCTACAGCCTGCGGGATACGCAACCCTCATGGCCGGGAAGTGGCATCTCGGATATAATGACAAATCCGACTGGCCGGTGCAGCGGGGCTTCGAGAAATTTTACGGGTGCATCTCCGGCGCGACCCGCTTTTTTGATCCGGTGCATCCCCGGGGGATGACGTTGGGCAATGTGGATCTCGAAAAAATCGAAAGTACTACCGATGAAGCTTTTTATACCACAGATGCGTTTACAGACTACGCCATAACCTTTTTGAAAGAGGAAAAGTCAGGCGACAATCGCCCCGCTTTTCTCTACCTCGCCTACACGGCCCCGCACTGGCCACTCCAGGCTTTCGAGGATGATATCGCCAAATACCGGGGAGGGTACAAAAAAGGCTGGGATCACCTACGCAAAACCCGGTTCGAGCGACAGAAAGCCCTCGGACTGTTCCCCAACGAAACAAAACTGTCTCCCCGAACTCCGGAAATCCCGGACTGGGAATCTTTCGATGAAAAGAAGCGGGACGAAATGGATCTAAAAATGGCGGTTTACGCAGCGATGGTGGATCGCGTGGATCAAAACATCGGCAGGCTCGTCTCCTATCTGAAAGAATCCGGCAGCTACGACAATACATTGATTCTGTTTCTCTCCGACAACGGTGCCTGTCAGGAGGGTGGCATGCTCGGTCGCGGCGAATTTATTGATATAGAAAAGCGGAATCAACAGGACAACAATTCCTATGGAGAAGCATGGGCAAACGCCGGCAGCACTCCATTTCGCTACTACAAACACTTCACCCATGAAGGAGGAACAGCGACTCCGTTTTTCCTCCATTGGCCGGACAGAATCCCGGCCCGGAAGGACTGGTATACTTCTCCTGCGCAGCTGATCGATATTTTACCTACTCTGCTTGACGTCGCCGACGCAACGTATCCCGAACAGGCCCCTGCGCTGGATGGTATTTCCCTGCGGTCCGCCTTTTCCGGATCGGAACTCGATCGGGGCAAACCGATATTTGTCGAACACGAAACCAATGCCTTCGTTCGCGACGATAAATGGAAGCTGGTAGGCAAAGGCGTTTCAGCAATCGCCGGAACCCAAAAGGACCTCTGGGAGTTGTATGATATGGAGACCGACCGGACCGAGACAAATAATCTCGCGGCGAAAATGCCGGACAAGGTCAACCAGCTGGCCGACCAATGGGAAACATGGGCAAAGAAAGTTCAAGTCTATCCCAGAGGACCAAACAGCCCTCGCCGGGGCGCCAAACACGGCGCGCTAAAACCGGAAAAAAACACCCCTCAAATCGAGGGGCGCACGCTGTCTCTGTCAGCCACGGTCCGGCACCCGAAACCAAATGGAGTGGTCATCGCCCAGGGCGGAAACGCTTTTGGTTACTCGCTCTATTTTTACAAGGGAAAACCCGCTTTCGCGTGGAGAAACCGGTCTCAACTTACTACACTCAAATCGAACGATACAGTAAAAGGCGAGGTAGAGATTCGGGCGGAAGTCAGCGAAAAACAGATTCAGTTGTTCGCCAATGATAAAACTGTCGCTACAGCAAAGATTACCGGCTTTCTCGCCGAACAACCCGGTCTCGGTTTGTTCATCGGTGGTGACGGTGTCCACGCCGTGGGTAACTATACCGCACCGAACCGCTTCAATGGAAAACTGATATCGCACAAAATCAAAACCGGCCTGCCAGCCGTGACAATGCAAACTCCGTGGGGAGAAAAAATTGACCCGGCAAATACCTGGAAAGAATACCCCAGACCGCTTCTGAGACGTGAGAATTGGACGAATCTCAATGGAAAATGGGACTATGCGATCACGCTAAAAGACGAGACGGACCCCCCAGGGAAATGGGCTGGAAAAATCAATGTTCCCTTTGCCGTGGAAGCGCCCCTTTCCGGTGTAGCGAAGCGATTTACTCCCGATGACGCTCTCTGGTATCAACGCGACATTGCTATCGAAAAGAAAGAGAGCAAACGCTACCTGATCAGCTTCGAGGCGGTCGACTACCAATCCACTTTGTGGGTCAACGGCAAAATAATCGGAACGAATGTTGGCGGAAACCTGCCCTTCTCGTTCGATGTCACGGAAGCAATCCATACCGGCGAAAACCGGATCACAATGAAAGTCACCGACGCTACGGACAGTGCTTATCAACTCCACGGCAAACAACGCCTCGATCCCCGTGGAATTTGGTATACTTCCGTATCCGGAATCTGGCAAACGGTTTGGATGGAGGAAATCCCAACCGATCACATAGTGGATATCGCCCCTCTGCCCACGAACGACGGTAAAGTGTTTCTCGATGTGACTTGCAGCGGTCCTATGGAGGAGTTTCCAACCAAAATATCCGTTTCGTTCAATGGGAAAAAAGTATTTGAACATGAAGGAAATACCTTTCTCCAGCAACTAAGCATTCCTTCCCCGGTTCTGTGGAGCCCGGAGTCCCCCAATTTGTATGACCTTACGATCAAGTATGGAACCGACACCGTTCATTCCTATTTCGCCTTCCGCGAAACCGCTATCGAAAAGGACAATGACGGCCACCTCCGCTTCACGCTAAACGGAGAACCGATCTTTCACTGGGGAACGCTTGATCAGGGATGGTGGCCGGACGGATTACTGACTCCGCCTTCCGATGAAGCCATGGTTTCCGATATACTGTTTCTCAAGGACGCCGGGTTCAATACGATCCGCAAACACATCAAAGTGGAACCGAGACGTTACTACTACCATTGTGATAAAATCGGCATGATGGTTTGGCAGGACCAAGTCAGCGCGAAGCGTACCGACGATCCCAAATGGACCCGACTGAAGCCCGCCCCCCCCACCCTCACCTGGCCGGAGAAAGCTCATCAGCAATATATGCTCGAACTGGAGAAAATGATCGCAACCCTCAAAGGCCATCCCTGTATCGTACAGTGGGTCCCCTTCAACGAGCGCTGGGGGCAGCACCAAACAATGGAAGTAGGCAAATGGATCGTCGATCACGACCCGACGAGACAAATCAATATCGCCAGTGGAGGTAATTTCTTTCCGGCCGGTCATATAGTCGATGCCCACAAGTATCCTGACCCGGAATTCCCCTGGCAGGATGGCGCCGGCGGTCGGTTTGGTACCTATGTCAAAATCATCGGCGAATTCGGCGGTCACGGCTTTCCGGTGGAAGGACATCTCTGGAGCAAAACCGCGAAAAACTGGGGCTATGGCGGACTACCCAAAGACAAAGCGGAATGGCTGGATCGCTACCGAACTTCGATCAGCAAACTCACAGAGCTCAAAAAACAAGGTATAGCAGCCGGAATCTATACCCAGACAACCGATGTCGAAGGCGAGATCAACGGCTTGATCACCTACGATCGTAAGGTCCAAAAAATCACAACCGCGGAACTCAAAAAAATTGCAGCACCTCTTTTCCAATGATCAACCCATCGATCTCCAACCCTGGATTGTACAGGGTACAGTCACTGATTGTACCCTGTACGGTCGCGCTGTCAGCCCTCTTTGCTTCTCTAGTCAGCTCGGCAGAAAAGCCCAACGTTTTGTTACTGTTCATCGACGATCTCAAGCCGATGACTCGTGACTACGGGCACCCTCATATGCATACACCAAACTTCGACCGCCTGGCGCTTTCCGGGATGCGATTCGAAAATGCCTACTGCCAGGTACCCACCTGCGGGGCTTCCCGGGCCAGTTTAATGACGTCGCTCTATCCGACGGTGGAGCGTTTTCCAAATTTTCTAACCTGGGCGGAGCAGGATGCAGTGGACCACCCGACTCTCCCCCAGAAATTCCGCGAAGCGGGATACCACACCATCTCGAATGGAAAAGTCTTCCATCACCGGAATGATACCGATGAGCGGTCCTGGTCGGAACCCGCATGGCGACCCGAAACCAAAGGCACCACCTTCTATAATGACGAAACCGCTGCCTTTATGAAAACCGTCACCGAAACCCGCGGATTTGCCGGGGCGAGTTTCCGGAAGAAAAAAGTACCCATGTTCGAAAAAGGCAAAATCGATCCTATGAAAACGAACGACGGCCTCATCGCCGCGAAGACGATTCAGGATATGCAAAGACTACACAACGACAACAAACCGTTCTTTATCGCCTGCGGCTTTGCCAAACCACATATGCCGTTTTATTCGCCGGAGAAAACCTACCAACCGTATCCCCTGGAAAATATCGCTCTCGCAGAATGGAGAAAAAGACCTTCCCCGAACCCGGCGAGCCTTCGCGAGGTAAAAGAACAATTTTCCTACCTGCCGATGACTCACGATTTCTCCCGTCGTCTCGACTATAACTCTGACGACTACCACCGCTATATGCGCCAGGGATACTACGCCAGCGTGACTCACGCCGATGATTTAACCGGACGAATTTTCGACGAAATGGAGTCGCTGGGCCTCGACAAAAATACAGTGGTCGTTGTGCTCGGCGACCACGGATGGCTGCTGGGCGAACACAATGAGTGGGCCAAAAATCAGCTTTTTCATGAAGCCCTCCGCACCGCTATGTGGATGCGCGGGCCGGGCGTGAAAGAGAATTCTGTAGCCGAGACTTTTGTCGAATTTGTGGATATTTATCCCACTCTTTGCGAAGTAGCGGGGATCAAACTGGATGATCAAACCGTTCACGGGAAAAGCCTCGTCCCGCTATTAAAAGACCCGTCTCTTACCCACAGGGACTATGCCTATACCCGGTTTGAAAACGGGGATGCGATCAGCGGAAAAGACTACTACATGGCTTCGTGGAGTCGACAGAAGAAACCCGAAGCATTGCTCATTGATCGAAAAGCCGATCCGCCGGGAAAAACCAATCTCGCTGACAGAGAAGATCACTCTGACATCCGGAAGAAACTGCAAAATTTAATCAATCAAAAAATCGCCACGGCGGAAGGCGCGCTCCCGGTTGTAAAAGTCGCCAAGCGGCCACTTGAAATCAAAGCCACAATAGACAGCAAAAAGCCGATCGGAGTCATTTTATCCCATGGCGGCTTGCGTTTTGGCTATGCGTTAACAGTCGTAAAAGGTAAGCCGGTCTTTGCGGTTCGTAACAACAAAGAACTCGTTCAGATTCAAGGCAAAGATCCCATCAAAGGGAGAGTGGAACTGTCAGCTACACTTTCTGCAGAAAGTGTAAAACTATATGTAAACGGCAAACCCGCTGCCGAAGCAAAATCCCCGGGTCTCCTCGAACAGGAACCTGTCGGGCCTTTTGTACACGGAGAGGACCGCGGTGATCAAGTGGGGAAATATCCCAAAAAAGGCTTCAACGGACGGATTACCTCTCATTCTGTAAGTGAATTGAAACTATGAAATATCTAGTACTCTTTATCATTCTTCTTACTGTCTCAAGCACAGTTGCGGAGGATCGTCCCGACATGGTGATCTTCCTTTCCGACGATCATACGTGGCGGGATTGCTCGGTTTATGGATCGACCGAAATTGATACACCGAATATGAAGCGGCTTGCCGAAGCCGGGATGACATTTGATCGCGCCTATGTTGCTTCCCCCAGCTGCGCGCCGAGCCGGGCTGCGCTTCTAACCGGTCTTTACCCCCAGCACAACGGGGCAGAGCCGAACCATGCCCGCCCGGATCACGATATCAAAAAGCTACCGGCCTACCTGCAGGAACTCGGGTACGAGGTCGCATCCTTCGGCAAAGTCGGTCACTACAATCAGACACCGGAATACGGATTTAATCTGGCCCGCCGCTTTGGCTATCACGAAGATATCGCTGTGAGCGAGGCGATTGACTGGCTGAAAAACCGCAAAAGCGAAGCTCCGCTTTGTTTGTTTGTTGGTTCCAACTGGCCCCATGTGCCGTGGCCGGAAGACACCGGTGATATCACTCCCGATTCGGTAGTTGTCCCACCGCATCATGTCGATACACCAACCACTCGTGAATGGCGTGCCAAATACCTCGCTGCTGTCAACAAAATGGATGCAGAACTCGGCGACGTTTATGATACCGCCCGGGAAGTTCTCGGCGACGATGTCTTCTTTCTCCATACCAGTGATCACGGCGCTCAATGGCCTTTTGCGAAATGGAATCTTTATGACGAAGGCATCCGCACGCCTCTCATTGTCAGTTGGCCCGGCAAAATCGCCTCCAGCAAAAGAACCGATGCCATGGTTTCGTGGATCGATATCCTGCCGACACTTGTCGATGTATCAGGCGGAGAGAAACCAGCCGCTATCGATGGCCGATCTTTCCTTCCCGTCCTCACCGGGAAGACCAATCAACACCGGGACCTTATTTTCGCTTCACACAGTGGCGATGGTGATCACAATGTCTACCCGTCCCGGGCTGTCATCGATTCGTCGGGATGGAAATATATACACAACCTCCATACCGACTGGATGTTCGAAAGTCACGCAACCGAAGGACGGAGCGACGGCGGCTACTGGGATAAATGGGTGGACAAAGCGTTCGTCGACGAAAAAGCCAGAGCAAAAATACTCAAATATCTCAAACGTCCCGCTGAAGAACTTTTCCAACCCGGCAACGACAAATGGGAGCAAAACAACCTCGCCACCGATCCTGCTGCAGCGAAAAAATTGGCTGAACTACGAACGGCCCTGAATGGTTGGCTGGCAAAAACTAAAGATAAAAAATCCACCTACGGTATCCCAAAGAAACAACCGGTACCTGGAAGTCCTAATATCATTACCGTATTTATCGATGACATGGGCTACATCGACCTTTCCTGCTTCGGTGGCAAAAGGGCAAAAACCCTGCACCTCGACCAACTGGCATCGGAGGGCATCCGCTTCAAAAATTTCTACGTCAATTCCCCGATCTGTTCGCCTTCCCGCGTCGCGCTTACTACCGGGCAATATCCTTTTCGCTGGAAAATCAGTTCCTACCTGGACAATCGAAAGCGAAATAACGAAAGGGGTATGGCCCAGTGGCTCGACCCGGCAGCTCCCGTCCTGGCCCGTCAGTTGCAGCGCCACGGATATGCCACCGGACACTTTGGCAAATGGCATATGGGCGGACAGCGCGATGTTGGCAATGCCCCTCTGATTCGCGACTATGGGTTTGATCGCAGCCTGACTAATTTCGAAGGGCTTGGACCCCGGGTCCTCGGGTACAAAAACGCCCACGACGGTAAAGAACCGAAACTACACGATCTCGGTTCTGCCTCTTTGCCTACCGGTCCCATCATAAAGACAGATCGTTCCTTTGTTACCAAAACCTTCGTTGATGGGGCGATCCAATTCATTGATCGTTCTATTGCCCGGGAAAAACCATTCTTTATCAATCTCTGGCCGGACGATGTTCACGGGCCGTGGTTTCCGCCGAAAGAGAAGCGGGAAAAAACCGACGGCAGCAAACGCGAACTCCACTACGCTGTCGTTGATGCGATGGATGAACAACTCGCCCCGCTCTTTGATCGAATCAGAAAGGACAAATCTCTATATCAAAACACACTTATCCTTGTCTGCTCGGATAACGGCCACGAAGCCGGAGCCGGCCTCTCTGATCCTTTCCGTGGTGCCAAAACATGGCTGTATGAAGGCGGGATACGTTCCCCGCTGATCGTTTGGGGCCCGGGACTACTTGCCGAAGGTACCGCCGGAACCACCAACAGAGAATCGATCTTTTCCGCTATTGATTTGAACCGCTCCTTCTACCACATCGCAAAAGTCCCTCTACCGGCTGGCGCTGTTCTCGACGGGGAAAATGTAGCAGCAACCCTGCTGGGGAATTCAAAAGAGAGCCGGAAAGCTCCGCTGTTTTTCCGTCGCCCACCGGACAGGCCGGGCTTTTCCCGGGGCATGAACGAGGACAACCCTGACCTCGCAGTGCGGAGCGGAAAGTGGAAGTATCTTGTCAATTACGACGGCAGTGATCCACAACTCTATAATTTGGAATCGGATATCTCCGAATCTCACAACCTGGTCACGGCCATGCCCGACCTCGCGGATAAGCTGTACAAAGCAGTCTTCGAATGGAACGCTACGATGCCCGAAGACGCCGGCGATCCCGACTACAGTAAAGTAGAGCCGCTGCCCCCGGGACAGTTTGTAAACCCTATAGGTGAAGGTGCTGATCCGTGGGTCGTCCGCAACGAAGACGCAAATCGCTATCTCTGGTGTTTTTCGGAAGGCAATCGCGCGATCGCCATCCATAGCGGAAAAAATCTCAGCGACCTCGGGACCAAACACATCGTATGGCAGGCACCGGAAACCGGCCCGTTTTCCCAACAAGTGTGGGCTCCGGAACTCCACCATCTGAATGACAAATGGTATATTTACTTTGCCGCTTCCGACGGTGAAAACAAAAACCACAAAGCCTACGTTCTGGAATCAACCACAAAAGACCCATTGGGAGAATACAAAATACACGGCCCGCTCGCCACCGATGGATGGGCTATCGATATGACCCCATACCCGCACAACGGAAAACTCTATGCAATATGGAGCGGATGGGACGAACCGGGGAGCGACCGCCAATATATTTACATTGCACCAATGAAATCCCCTTATGAACTTTCCGGACCACGAGTCAAACTCGCCGAAAACAACGACTTCCCGTGGGAGTATACGGAGAACGCCGGAAAAGGACGGGGCCTCAACGAAGCGCCACAGATCATAAAAAATGCAGGTAGAGATTTTCTGATTTATTCGTGCGGGGCATCATGGCTGCCCACTTATAAACTGGGGATGCTGGAATTGACTGGCAGAGATCCTCTGAACCCGCTTTCCTGGGTGAAATCCAAACAACCGGTATTCAATGCTTCGGCCAATACCTACGGCGTTGGACATTCCTGCTTTGCCCCGTCGCCCGACGGAACGGAAATGTGGCATGTCTTCCATGCCAAGCGCGACCGTAAAAACGGCTGGCGGCGGGGGATTCACATACAGCCCATGAAACTGGACGAACGCTCTCTCAAACCCCGGTTCGGCAGACCTGTAGAACCCAACACCCCTCTCGCAAAGCCTTCCGGAGAAGTTTTCGAAACAAAACTTGCTATGCCGTTTAAAAATAGCTTCTCTACTTCCGATTCGATCAAGAACTTCGCCTACTATGGACACCACCAGCGAATCCAACTGAACGAAAGCGGACTGACTCTCGGTATCGAGCCTTATGACCCGGTAAATGATTTTCGATCGGGCGAGAAAGTCATTCTTCGCCACACACTGCCGGAGAATATAAAAGTTGAAACCGTTATGCGTTTCCCGAATCCGGAAATCAAATCCGCAGCCGGAATACTTTTTCGCACCACGGGAGCCGGGCTTGGTTTCGATGCTCAGAGAGGCTATTTCGCCGATATCAACCTCAAAAACAAAAGTGTCAACCTGGGTAAAATGGACGGCCAAAAATATTACCATTTCAAAAAGGCAGATG
The DNA here is from genome assembly GCA_029213025.1 of Verrucomicrobiales bacterium. Taxonomy (GTDB): domain Bacteria; phylum Verrucomicrobiota; class Verrucomicrobiia; order Verrucomicrobiales; family DEV007; genus Arctic95D-9. The sequence goes on along the minus strand of JARGOZ010000047.1, from coordinate 15,635 downwards.
TCACTTTCGATTCTGCAAATCCTCTTACCCTCGGAGTGGAAACCAAAGGAAATCAAATCACAATCGTCCTAAACGGAACTACGGTTTTAACTCATGAAGACTCCACCTGGTCACACGGTGGAATTGGGCTTCGCACGGTCCGCACTCCGGTTCGATTTAAGTCCATTCGAATCACCGCAAACGACAAATAGCTTATGTTTTTCTATTTCAAACCATGAAAAAATTCTACCCACTCTCTGGACTGTACCCTGTACGGTCCGTGACTGTCCCCTGTACAATTGCCATTTTTTGCCTGCTCTCCAGTTTCCTTAAAGCAGCGGACAAACCGAATGTCCTCCTCATTCTTGTCGATGACCTGAAGCCGGCTCTCGGTTGTTATGGCGATACCCTCGCGAAGACGCCGAATATTGATCAACTGGCCGCCCGGGGAACGAAATTTGATCTCGCCTATTGCAATCAGGCAGTGTGCGCGCCTTCGCGGTTTACTTTAATGTTAGGTTCGCACTCGACTTCAACGGGGCTCTATGGTCTCGGCAGCAATCTGCGCGAATCGTTTCCGGACGCCGTGACTTTGCCTCAGCATTTTGCCAAACACGGCTACCGCACAGAATCGCTTGGAAAGATCTTCCATATCGGTCACGGCAACCTCGGCGATCCCGAATCATTTTCGATCCCGCACTTCAAAGAAAAAGTCATCGAATATGTAGACCCGGCATCAAAACCGGAAGGAAAACTGACTCGCGAAGAAGCAATGTTCCAAAATGTTCCGGCCCCTCCGGAAGGGATGAATTCTCTACCTCGCGGAGCGGCCTTCGAGTCACCGGATGTCGCAGACGACGCCTATGCCGACGGACGGGTAGCAGATGAAACGATACGCCGCCTCACAGCCGCCAAAGAGCGCGTTGTGCCCTTCTTTATCGCCGCCGGTTTCGCCCGGCCCCATCTTCCGTTTTCCGCTCCGAAAAAATATTGGGATCTCTATCAACCCGACGATTTCACTCCGGCTTCCAATCCGGATCTTCCGGCAGGGTCACCAAAAGTTGCCCACAAGCGGGGAGGAGAGATACGTAATTATTTTCCGGTGCCCGATAAAAAAGACCCGGCACAAATTGATGACAAAACCGCCCTGCGACTTATTCACGGCTACTATGCCAGCACCAGTTTTGTCGATGCCCAAATCGGCAAGGTATTGAAATGCCTTAAGCAACTGGACCTGGCTGAAAATACCATTGTCGTTCTCTGGGGAGATCACGGATTCCACCTGGGCGATCTCGGTATCTGGACGAAACATACCAACTACGAACAAGCCAACCGGATCCCGATCATCTTTGCCGGCCCCGGAATAGGCACTAACAGGACCACAGAACAACCGGCTGAAAGTGTAGACATCTATCCCACCCTCGCTGAACTGGCGGGATTACCCCAACCAACCGGGCCTCAACCGATCGACGGACTTTCCCTTGTCCCGGTATTGAAAGATCCCGATGCCAGGATTCGCGGCCATACCTTTCACGCCTATCCGAAAAAGAAAATAGGCCGCGCCATCCGCACCGCTCGCTATCGACTGGTCGAGTGGAAAAAGCCGGGTGCCCCTCCGAAAACGGCAGAGTTGGAACTGTATGATTATGAAACGGATCCCCTCGAAACGAAAAATCTTGCCTCCGAAAAACCGGAGGTCGTCGAAGAACTCCGGTCGATCCTCGCAACCTATCCGGAAGCCGTGGCAAAAGATAATACCCCGGAGGCACCGGAAACGACTTCGCCGAAAATCGCAAAGAAACGAATTGATATCGTCGCCGAAGTAAATATTCGACCTAAAGTTGGCGGTATCGCAAAAGGTGTTGTTATGGCTCAGGGAGGCAGTCTTCACGGCTATGCGATTCACTTTGTGAACGGGAAACCGGCCTTTGATGTGAGGGTAAAAGGCGAGGTGACACGAGTTATTTGTGAAGACACACCGGTTGGTCCGACCCGGATTGAAGCCAGCCTCGGACCGAAAAAGATGACTCTCGCTGTCAAAGGTTTTGATCCGGTTTCGGCACCGTCGCCGGGATTGATTCCCTCACAACCGAAAGATGGCCTCAGCGTGGGATATGACGACCTTTCCGCTGCGGGAAACTATAGCTCCCCGAATCCGTTTAACCATACCATCGTCGGCTCCCGGGTCGATGTCGGCGGAAAAACATCTCCGGTCCCGCCCCCGACATCGCGCGACGAAATCAAAGCAGCGCTGCATTCGCACAACCGCGCCTTTCATATTACCAACGGTTGGATTCGCGATCCGTATATCGTAACCGCACCGGACGGAACACACTATCTCACAGGCACAACACCACTCCCCGGAGAGCCGCGCGAAAAATCGGACCCCTATAACACCGGTCTCGGGGAAACCTCCCTGGTCGGTTGGAAAGCACGGGTGTGGCAAAGTAAAGATATGATCGACTGGAATCCGGCAGGCACAAATGGCGCTCCGTTTTCTCTACTTGATGGAATCTGGCCCAAAGTAAATGCGGATGCCCACAGCGGCGATGACCGCTCGCAGTGGCGACTCTGGGCACCCGAACTGCACTGGATCGATCACCTCGGCAAATGGGCTCTCACCCACACCAGTCCCGGTCCCGTCCAGGGAGCCAATCTTTCCCTGTCATCCGGACCTGAACCTGTCGGACCGTGGACCAACCCCTTCGGCAAGGAACTGGGGCGCAAACACGACCCGTCCCTCTTCAAAGATGACGACGGAACCTGGTATCTCGTCTGGGGGGCTACAGAAATCGCCCCCCTCAAGCCGGACTTTTCCGGCTTCGCGAAAGAACCGGTCAGGATCGGTCCCGGCGGTGAAACCGCAAAAATGGGACACGAAGGTTGCCTGATTATGAAGATAGAGGGAAAATATGTATTGTTCGGAACCGGTTGGTCGACCGGAAAGATGCGGCGTGGCAGTTACAATCTATACTACGCAACCGCTGAAAGGATCGAAGGCCCCTATAGCAGCAGAAAATTTGCCGGTCGCTTTCTCGGGCACGGAACACCGTTCACCGACGATCAGGGCCGCTGGTGGTGCACCGCCTTTTACAATGCAAATGTGCCTCCGCTGACCCGGAAAGATATCGAGACACGCGATCTTTCCATGACGGCTCAAACCATCAACCGGCGTGGTGTCACTTTGGTTCCGCTGGAAGTGCGGCTCGAAGAAAACGGCGAACTATACATCCGGGCGAAGGATCCTGCCTATGGCACAGTAGGGCCGGATGAGGCACAGAAATTTTAAATACGGGGGGACCTACTCGCGCCCCTCCCAATGCGTTTGAATTGGGTAGAGTTTCCCCTGACAACATGAAATCTCTTACTTTCTTCGCATCACTACTTCTGATTTTCTCTATCTCCGGGAACACATCAGCCGACGAAACGAAATTTCGGGCCGGAGCCGCCGTAGCCGATATCTCCCCGGATGTATTTCCCTTTCAGCTTCGGTCAGGCCCGTCGAAGTATGTGCACGATCCGATCTCCGTCCGGGCTCTTGCCTTCGAGAATGGAAAGGACAACCGGTGCCTGATTGCGATCATCGACGCGATCGGCATAGGCCGGGAAATGGCCGACGAGGCAAAGCTGGTAGTGGCAGCGAAGACCGGCTGGAGACCGGAGGAAATGATGGTGGCAGCGACGCACGCACACACCACACCAAAAGGAGGGACTACTTCCCCGGATCGAATCGCCTACGAAAAGAAGCGTCGCAGCGGTCTGGCGGAAGCTATGCTGAAAGCGATTGAAGCTCTCGAACCGGCCCGGGTCGGCTTCGCCTCGGATGAGGATCCGTCAGAAGTTCGCAATCGCCGGAATTTTTACGAAGAAGGCGTTTCCTCTACCCTGAACCCGCTCGGCGGATACGACAAAGTTCGAATGAATGGTGGAACCAGGGGAATTGTCAAACCGGCAGGCCCCGTCGACCCCGAGATTTCGGTAGTGGATGTTCGCACCGCCCGCGGTAAGCCTCTCGGTCTGCTCGCCAACTATGCCCTTCACTACGTCGGGGCAATTCCCAGCGTGACCGAACCCGACGGCCGGGTCCGCGGCATGGCTTCTGCCGACTACTTTGGTGAATTTGCCAGAGTAATGCCGTTTCGGATGAGCAGCCGTCCACCGGAGAACTTTGTCGCCATGATGTCGAATGGAGCCAGTGGAGACATCAATAATATCCCTTTTGGAATCGAACGGGCTCCCCGCGCTCCGTTTGAGCAGTGCCGAATCGTGGCTGCGAAAACAGCCGATGCTTCATGGAGAGCTGTGAAAAAGATAGAGGATTATGATACGCTACCCCGAATCGAAACCCGCCAGCGCGAAGTCACCCTCACCTACCGGACACCCACGGAAGAGGAAGTCGCCAAAGCACTCAAGCTTTTGGAACTGACTTCAAAAGAGCGTAATGCAATTCACAGCCGCACCACTTCAGTAGCGACTCACACGGTCAAGTATGCGAAACCGGAGAAGCAGAGAACGGAAAATGTCATCGTGCAGGCATTCCGGATCGGTGACCAGGCGATCGTTTCCATGCCGTTTGAAGTGCTGGTGGAAATCGGCCTCGAAATCAAAGAAAAAAGCCCGGCCCCGCGCACCTTCCTGATCGAGCTGGCCAACGGCAGCTACGGATATCTTCCTCCGCCAAATCAACACGAGCTGGGCGGATACGAAACCTGGCTTGGCACATCGCGTTTTGAGAAAGATTCCTCGGTAATTCTGGTAAAAGAGCTATTGGAGATGCTTGAGGAGTTATGGGCCACACCGGCCGGATAAAATTATGTCCGCGCCACCTCTGGGATGCAGAAGACTCCGCAAACTGGTTCCTTTGCGGAGTTCCCCGACTGGTTTTTCTATACCCCTTTAAAAACGCAGGCAAACGCCAGAACGACCCAGGCTGCGATTAAGGAGTAAGTGACATAACCGTAGTTGATGACATCAAATCTCCCCAACACGCCGAGGAGAAAAAGTACAAACGATATAAGAAAGAATAATCTACTTGGTGGTGTTAGTCTCATAATTTATTTAAGAATCCTTAAATGATTCAATGGCTCTATGTAGCTCTGCGGAACAAAGTTTCCCGCTACAATTTCCGAGTCGTTTTATACCCCGCTGTTCCGGATCAGTTCACGGTCGGGAATACACTGATCCGGAGACGGGTATCGGCATACGGAACCAACTCAATTTTCGCAGGAGACTGTCCATCGGGAAAATCTGAAGGACTTGGCGGTAGTGGCCCTGACTCCCCATGGTAAGAAGTCCAGCGCGGCTGTTTAACCGCATAACACTGAATCCGAATATCGTCTTTCCCGTTATCGCTGACCTGAAACTTTCTCAACCGCACCGGTCTGGGATTCAGATCTTTTTCGAACAAAGCATAATTCCAGATTACCTTTTCATCCTGTAGACGCAGTTCCGTCACCTCCCGATCCGCCAGTTCCTTCTCTACCGCAGGTAAAGGAAGCGCAAAAAGCAGTGGGCCCTTGTGGACAGACGCTGAATTCTGATGACCCCGGGTTATCGATACTTCCGAGGGCAGAACCAGGTCGATCACATCTCCGTCCTTCCAGGCGCGCCTGATTACCGCCATCGTCGCAGCCTGAGGATACCCTGCCGATTCGCCGTTTACCGATACATGAGCACCGTGCGCCCAACCCGGAATGCGGAGGTGAACAGGGAATTCGACCTCGGAACCTGCGTCAGCCGAAATAGAAAGAGAGATCCCGTCCCTTCGCGGATAAGAAGTCACCGTCGTAATACGGATGGTTTTTCCCTGAACCGGCACGGTTACCGTAGAAGGAGCATAGGAAAACGCCGCTACACCTCCGTCAGCCGATTTCATCCAGAGATGCGAAGCAAATTTCGGCCATGCCTGGTGCATATTACAGGTGCAACAGGGATAACCCGAGAGCAGCCCAAACACATTGGCCGAACGGTAATGGTTAAGAAACGGATGCTCCCCGACCGAGCAATCGATCTGGTTGGCTTGCTGAAAATATTGTCGACGGGTAAAGGCCGAATTCGCCTGTGTTTTCAGCACATTATATACTACCCGGTCTGACCAGTCGGCAAAATCCACTCTACCCGTGTTGGCAAAATTCAAGGCAAGCGAATAGAGAGCTTCCGAAGCGGTACAGAATTCCGAACCACGATTGGGACTTGTTCCATGCATACCTTCATCGCCACCCCAAAGACTGTGAGGCTGGCCGTGGTATTCCCGGATCAGGCGAATTCCGTTATCCAGCGCTTCCAGCGATCGGATATCACCCTGGCGCTGCCACTCCAGTACCGGGGTCTTCAATGCGTGAGCGAGATTCACGCAGTGATAACCACTTCCCGAACCGTGATGCACCGTGTGCCTGAATTCTTTGACCTTGTCACCCTCCTGAAAGTCGCGGGTCCACGGGTAGCCCTGCTTAATCAATAAATCAGAAAGTTCCAGCAGGTAAGGTTCCCTCGTAAGACTATAGAGCCAGTGAACAATGTGAATATTATCCCCGGCACGCCGTGTAGCCCAGTAAGACCAATGGCCGAGGGGAGTTTTCGGTAGTTCACGAAGTTGAAAACGGAAGTATCGGTCCAAGCAGGTTAACACCCGCTCATCACCGGTAGCGAGATAATGTTGTTGAAGAATTTTCAGCATTACCATCTTCGGCCACCAGTCGCGCCGTCGGTCCTTCTGTAGTCCGGGTTCCGCCGCTGGAGGTGATTCAAAGGGGATCGGCCCGATGTATCCATCCTCTTTCTGGTTGAGCAACGTCCACTCGATCCAGCGATTTGATTTGGCGAGCAGCTTTTCATCCTGCAGTAAATGGGCAAGCGGCAAAAGCCCGTCGATCCAGTAGGGGCCGCGCTCCCAGCCATCACCATCGCCCCCGAGCCAGCCGTTTCGATCACCAACCACTTTTTCATAAGCTGTGTCGAGATTACCGGTCAGACCGGCAGCCATCGTCTCCAGCTGCTCTCTCAGCCAGCCATCAGGAACAACGGCTCCTGGCTTGAGTGGTTCGTAACGGGGGCCTTGCAATTTACCCCAGTCAAATCGAACGGAATCATCCGCCTCAGTGAGAAAAACTCCATCAGCATCAACTAAGCACGGCCCCGGTTTATTTACTTCGGGCGCATTCCGGTCGGCACCGGGCCCCGGCCCCGCTTTGCCCGCTTGCTTTTTAGATTCAGGAACAGAATCCCCCGTTTCCTCTTTCCAGCTTGATAGATGTCCCTGAAGCCTTTGCCGAACAGGTGTATAGAAAGAGTTATCCGCGAGATCCTCCAGTTGATGCGGATCCCGCTCTACATGAAACAGCTGTTCAGCCGGTCGGGGCCAAATATAGGGAAAATTCTGATGTGGCTTTGTCTTCCCCTTCTCGAAAGCGGCCCGGAGTGACTTACCGGCGGGGAAATAGACATTAGTCTCGGGGCCATACACACGGCTGTCAGGCCAGGCATTCCATATATACATCCAGGGACCTTCGCGAACCATTCGCTCATGCGCCCGGGTGATATGCCAATTGCGCTCTGCAAAAACAACAGATCGATGCGACAGCGCAGGATTCCGCAGCACCGGCACCATTGAGGCACCCTGAAATCTCTTTGTCCGCGGAGACTCAACTCCCGCCAGTTGGCAAACTGTCGCCGCCAGATCGATGGCACTGGCCAGTGTTCCGGCACGGGTTCCTCGAGGAATACCCGGACCGGAAATGATGAATGGGACGCGCGTCCCGGAATCAAAAAGGTGCGTCTTGCAGCGCGGAAACGGCCTGCCGTTGTCGCTGGTGTAAATGACGTAGGTGCTATCGAGTCGCCCGGAACTATCCAGTTCATCGAGGAGTTGTCCGAGAAAGTAGTCTGTTCTCCCTACTTCCGCTTCGTAGTTCGCGAGATCGCCTCTGGTTTCCCCGTCGTCAAACAAATAGGGTGGCACAGTTACAGAGCGCACATCCGGCTTCCGGAAGTTTGCATCCGGCTGCCAGTCACGGTGGGCGTCATCCGAAGCCAACCAAAGAAAACACGGTCGATCTTTCGGCCTGTTGCGATAGATAGAAACCCAGTCCTCCGCGCGACTCACTCCCGCCCCCTTGAATACCTCGGTAAACGCATGTTTCCCGGGTTGCGGCCCCATATGGTTCTTACCGGCAAGAGCCGTGTAGTACCCGGCTCTCTGTAATACCGCAGGAAACATTACCTGCCCGGCCGGCAACGGCTGATGCAGTCCCGGAGCACCGTGATTATGGGGATAACGACCGGTGATGAAAGAGCAGCGACTGGGGCTGCAACTGCTTGTTGCCACGTAGAAATTCTCAAAAACCATGCCCCTGTCTGCCAGCCTCCGGAGGTTGGGAAGTTTGGGCCTGCCTTCCCTGTAAACCGCCAGATCCCCGGCTGAAATATCATCTGTCAGGAAGAAGACAAAGTCCGGCTTTGCCGTATCCGCCGGGGCCGAAAGTACGGCCACAAACAAGAGGAAGAATATAATAAAGCGTACGCCCTTCAACAGTGAAACCGGAAAATTCATACAAGTCTTTGAATCATTTCGGACCATACCCGGAGTTTTACCGATTTGCTGGAGCAATGGCAATAGCCAACCCGTTAAATCATCCGTTCCCTGCCGCAAGATCCTACCCGAATTTCACACAGTAAACCGGGGGCAAATGAGCCGTGAGATGCGCCCATGAATCGCCGCCGTCTTCGCTGACCCAAAGAGAGCCCGTGGTGGATCCGGTGACCAGTGTTGTGCCATCTTCCCCGACGACGAGGGCGTGCCGGTAGACCAAATCGTATGATGGACCTTCGGGCAGGCCTTTACTGATCGTTTCGAAAGTATTTCCTCCGTCCCTGGTGCGGTTTATGACAAATTTCCCGTCTACCGGATAGCGCATCTCATCTTTTTTCGCGGGCACAAACCAGGCTGTATCGGGATCCTCCGGGTGCACGGCAACCGCAAACCCAAATCCTGAAGGCGACACATCTTTGACCTCCGTCCAGCTCTCCGCCCCGTTATCGGAACGGTAAATCGCGCAGTGATGCTGCACCCAAAACCGTTCCGGACTCTTCCGGCACTGGACCATACAATGGGGATCCTGGGAATCCGGCTCGGCAGCGCCCTGTTCCTCCGGGATAAAATCATAGACCATTCCATGGGCATTTTGAGTCCACGACTTTCCGCCGTCAGCTGTGCGCCAAACCCCGCCACAGGAAATCCCCAGGGCGATCTTTTCGGGATCTTCGGGATGCACACAAATTGAATGAATCCCCGGAAAATCATAGCCTCCCCCGCTCCATTTCGACCTTTCCGGCCGGTTCCATAGACTTTCGTTCAATTCCCAACTCTCCCCGTGATCGGTGGAACGGAACAGTCCGCCGGGGATCGTACCGCACCAGAGTTCGCCATCGCTGTTTCCCCCCGTTTCCATACTCCAGACCTTTTTCAGCGACCAGGGCACTTCGACTTTCCTCCACGGATCAACTATTAGAGGAGCGTCGTCCGGTTTCTCCGGATAAACCGGCGGTTCCAGCTCATCCCAGGTTTTCCCGCCGTCTTTCGAGCGGTGCAGCTTGGTTCCGAAATGTTCATGCTCCGCTGCGATGAACAGAGCATTGTTCCGGTGGTCTGACAGCAACATCGGAACCGGCACTCCTAAAAAATCGGCTCCGGTCTGGCTCCAGCCGGAGTTGCCTTTTTCAAAAGTAAAAAGTCCCTTTCGGGTCCCGACGTAAAATCGACTGCTCATGAGTTTCTGTAGGTAAAGTTGTAGTAGTTATCCCCCGGACAAAGCCTGCATAACAAAAATTTCATCCTCCGGTTGGGTCGCATCAGAAAGAGTTTCGCGATCTTCGACCGGCTCCGAATTCAGGATCATCGCGATATGTTTGCGGACCGATCCGTCGTCATCAAAGAGATAGCTCCGCAACTTCGGGTGCAGAAGTAAAACAGCTTCGAGAGCCTCCCTCACCGTACCGCCGGAGACATCACAGGTTTCCACATCCACGTGGCTGCGAATGTTAGGTGAAAAAGAAACCGTAGGCATTATCGTTGCGGTAGTGGTTGAGAAGCAAACAGGAAGAAATGTGTGGTGTCAATGAATTCGATCACTATGTCTGAACAATTGAAAATGATCAGAACAGTCACCTGTCTTTTGAGCGTTATAATCTGGGGCCTTTTCACGTTCGGTTCTACGGGAGGAAGCCGTAGACCATCTCCGCTCCATCAAATCCCCAACCCGATACCCGCTCCGTTGGTTCAGGAAATTCAGACTGACGCTTTTTCGTGAGGATTTCACTCCCTTTCTGCGATCTACAAGAGCTATGGTCTTGACCCGGAGAAGGCAAATTTGAAACAACGCCTTGGAACGGCAGTAAATGCCGTTCCTTTCGTGAACGACAGCAAAGGTACCCTCCAACCCGACATTCTCCGGGTCCTCGTTCAGGACGGTTTTACCGCAGAAACCGTCAGCGATTTCAGCCAACGCAACCTCGAACATATCGAACACCACCTGGCTACCGGAAACTACATTTTGGCACTTTATCAAACCGAAGCTGGAGGCATGCACTGGGTGGTTTTTACGGAATCAGACGGGACACACGTCACAGTCGCCGACTCATTGCGAAAACAACCCTACCAGGTTGCGTTAAAACAGTTCTCAGAGGAAAAACTACTCAATACGATCCTTCTTTCACCCGGAATCCCTAATCCGGGTTCTCCGTATTTCAATGCTCATTTGAAAGGCACACTGGCTATGTTGAGATCATCTAAAATCGATATACTATGGATAGTGATAACCGGGGCGATCATAGCCATTCTGCTCACAAAATATCTCCGCTTCAGCCTTCGGAAAGGAAAAGCGCAGTAGAACAGGTTGGTATTTTGAGGTTGAACAAGCGTCCTCAGTACTACGTCGTAGCGCCACCTCAAAGCATAGACTGGCTTACCCGTAACGCGATAGTGACACTCCCGGTGCATAAAAATGATGTTTTATGAAATTTTCTGTAATAAACAACGCTTCACGGTCACTGGTATGTTGACGATAAAAGTTACATGCAGGAAACGGATCAGGAACTGGAAGAACAATATTGCCGCTGGGTCGAAGACTACCAGGGACTGATCTTCCGCGTCGTTCATGCCTCGGCAACTTTGCCGGAGGATAAAAATGACCTTTTCCAGGAAATTCTACTCCAACTGTGGCGCTCGATGCCTTCGTTTGAGGGGCGTTGCAAGGAGACCACATGGATGTACCGCGTGGCGCTCAATACCGCCCGTGCATGGAAAAGGTCGGAAAAGCGCCGAAGAGAGCGCCACGAGGAAATCATCTCCTTTTCAGCCCTGCAGGAACAGGCAGCAAACGAGCCGAACCCTCTACTCGAAACTTTGTACGAAGCGATCCGGCAAATGCCCGCAGCAGAGGCCTCACTCCTACTGCTTCATCTCGATGGCCTGAGCTATCAGGATATAGCTGAGGTGATAGGGGTTTCAGAAGGATGCGTCGGCGTCCGATTGTCGAGGGCACGAAAACAATTGATAGCTAAAATGAAGGGGGAACTCAATGGAATTTGATGAACTACAGAGTGCGTGGCAGAACCAGAGCGGTTCCGGTCAGGTTAAGGTCGAAAGTGATGCACTACTGAAAATGGTGCGTCGAAATCATCAGGCGATGGAGAGATCCTACTTTGTACACGACAGAATTTTGGCCTTCGTCTTTGGCCTGATATATGTTCCGGCATGGATTTGGTTGGGGATAACCCGGGATCTCCCCTGGACATGGTATCTTGAAATTCCGGCCTTTTTGCTGGTCGCCGGTTTCCTGATCATGAATCGAATGAAACAGCGGCGAATACAGCCTCGTCCGGGAGAATCGCTTCGCACATCAGTAGAGCATTCTCTCGCTAAAGTTGATCACCAGATCCGGCTGCAGAAAAATGTGTTCTGGTGGTATTTGCTCCCCCCCTGGGTGCCGATGGCGGCCTTCTTCATCCATACAGGACTTCTCGTTCGGAATCCATGGGGAGCTGCGCATAATGTGATAGTAAGCGGCCTCATTTTCTGGGGCGTGTATGAGTTGTTTCAATGGGGTGTTCGAAAGAATCTTTTACCACGCCGGGAAGAGCTCGTGGAATTTCTTGAATCACTGGAATCCGAAAGTGAATGATCATCAGACCCTGCAAAAGGCACACTATGAAAATGACAAAAATAACCATCCTCTGCATTCTCTTATTTGCTGCGTATGCTACGTGGCAATTCGACAGCTCATCGCGACCGGAGTGGAAGAAAATCTCACCATTCACTTCGGTTACATTCGAAAACGAAAAAATCATTGCGGAATACGAAGGCACTTTTTACGAAGTGTCTGCCATTGAAGGCATAAGCAGTGAGCAGTTAATCGAGACGGCTAAAAATCACTATGGAGCCCGTTGGCAGAAGCGCATCCGCGAAGATATCGCGGAAGTCCTTGTTGCTGCGGGTGCGCCTGATTCGACCCAGGTCGATTTGATCCTGAAGGACCTGTTGACCGGGGCCGAAACGACCATCAAAGATGCCGAAATGACAGAAGAAAACCGGCGCAAAATATATACCGGATCCTGAACCGTACAGGCCTGATCCTCAGAGGTGTGTTTCCGGAAATCACGTGCCCCAAATGTGTTACCCAGGTCCTGAAACAGCACCCAGGCACTGAAAATCCTCTCGACATCATCTTGTCGTCATTTTAGATCACGACAGCTTCTAAGTCGGCACCTTTTTCTCTACTGTGGGTTTATCCCACTGCCGCTTCCTTAGTGTTTCGAATGCTTCAGGATGAGCGATTAGAGTACGGATATAGTTACTCATTGAACTTGAGACACGCTGCTTTCCGTTAAGCCAGCGAGAGAGATTTTTTTCTCCGATCCCTAATACCTGAGCTGCCTTTTTGTGGGTGAGATGATACTTATTGAGAAAAACTTCGAGCTCGTCGTGAGTGATCGCCCCGACAATTTTTCAACTTACTCGCTAACTTGTCGAGAACCCACAGGAGTTAAAACCATCTCCTTACATCCCGGGCAAATTTCCGTCTCAACATCCGGAACGATGATTGTTTCGCCTTCAACCGACGTTTCAAAATCCTGTCGCTGAAGGATCATCTCCCCCCCTTTCACAAACAGGGCATTGGTAGGTTGTTGTGCTATCAGTTTTCACTTCGGCCGGGGCTGTTCGACGAATGGATGCCATTCAGAGTTCCGGGATCAATTGATACCATAACACGAAAAAGAGGTCGAATGAACTGGCGGCTCAATCATCTCCGCCGCCTTTGAACTGTGGCGTGATATCAGCCAACACCATCAAATTCCGGGCTATCGTTGGATAAAGTGGTTTCGGTAGCGCAAGATCGAACGCCTGTCCGCCCCTACAAAAGCGGATTCCAGCCGAATTCCGACTTCTTTTCTCCCTATTAGTCTGGCTTTAGTCTGGCTTGTTATTTTATGGCTTGTTATTTTATAGTAGATATCCAGTATATTCTTCATTGCTGCGACAAATTCTCGGTTTGCTTCCGGCGCGATGCACTAACATTTTTTCAACCAAACCGGTCCAGACGCGTTCCACCCTTACGTATTCTTTACAAAATACCTCTTGATAGTCATCGGGATTCGTCCAGATGATTAACTGACTATGAGTGCCGAAAACAATCCCGAACGCCCGGAGATGAATCAACCTACCTTTGAAGATCTGGCTTCAGAGCCTGATCCGCAGGTTGAAGTGTCGCCCCCGGTTCAAGCAGCCATTGTCCGGAGAGGCAAAGATCTGGTGTTAATTGGCAACGCGACGCTTTCTTCCCAAATTTGTATTAAATCCGGGAAAGCTCCGAATTCAGTGATCTCTGTAGGCATCCGGAGTCCATTCAAACCGCAAAGCTGGTTTGGCGGTCATAAAGCTGTGATTGGCCTGGACCGGTCCAATCAGGAGAAGTTCCGTATCCAGCAGACCGTGGCTTTTGCGCTGATCGGACTGGGAGCGTTGATGATTCCGGTGGGATTCTTTTCCGGAATCACGACTTCAATTGCCGGGCTGGTGCTGTTGCTGGCGGGATTTGTCTGCAGGTCAGTCATACCGGTTTGGAGCCCGCAGCAGGCAGAAGGCGAAATGGTAGTCCGGGGATGCGGAGAATCCTACCTCGCTCATTTCCCCGAATCCGGCAATGAGCCGGGACAGGTCCCAGATTAATTGGCTCCCCGGTCTCTTCATTCGTCAGAGGGTTGATCTTCCGACAGAATGACAGATGCGAAATATTCGAGGCGATTGAGCTGATCAACAGGTAACTTATCAAGAGTAACCCATTCACTGTTTTTCAAAACGATATTGAACACACCGGAATCCTTGCCGGATTTCAGCTTTTTCACCCCTCCTGAAATCAACTCAAGAGGGTACTCCTCAAACTCGATCGAACCCATCAAATGGGGATTGAGAATGCAAAAGCGACGATTAGTGAGAATTATCGATTTTGGAGAGGTCAAACGGACTGCGGCCGTTAAACTAAGTGCGGGCAACTGTTGCACCGCGACGTAGTGAACCTGTTCGCCGGGTTCAGCACGACTATTAATGAAATTGATACACTCTGTAACAACCCGGGGATCCTGTCCTTCCTCACCAAAATCGGGAACTTCCTTCTGTATATCAAAAATCTGTCCAAGGGGCTTCCATCCGTCCAATTCGGGATAAAAAACAAAATCCGTTGCTGTGATTTGTGCACTGTCTAACAGGCTGACAAGTTCAGTCTGAGTGTAGGGGCCAATGGCTTCCTGTTCGCCGTTTCGAAGGATGTGAAACATTTGTTGTCCGGGATTCTCTGGTGAACTCATAGTTGAAAAAGTATATGCTTTTGCAAGGAGATAAAGCGGTGATACTGAACAGCGAATTACACAAACCTCTCAAACGGACAGGAAATCATGCTTTTATCCAGGTTTTCCCGGCAATGCGATTTTTTGTTCATGGGTCATATCTAATTTGAAAACTCAAAATTCAGCGATTATAAAACTGAATTGTATTTATAGCGGAAGCCGTACATAAAATGAAGAGCCTCAACATATTCTGAAAGGGGACCGCAATTTTTGCTCGAAAAGGGAATTGTAATATTGGCGGTCGGTCATTACTTAAGGGATGCAGACTCACCGAATTCTTCTGTCATCTCTCTTTTGGATAGTAATCACGGGAAGTCTTTCCGTTTCAGCAACGGCGGAACCATTAAATATCGAGCGAACCTGGACCGATTCGACAGGGAGAACGGTGGACGCGAAATTAGTGGGATTTCAGGGCGAAGATACTCTCATTCTCGAACTTCAAGGCGGTCGACAACTTCCTTTCCCGCTTGCGAAACTCAGCCGACCGGATCAGGCGCTTGCGAGGAGCGCATTCGAAAAGCAAAAAAACAGTCCTGAGAATTCCAATCAGAATATTGACTGGGAATCACCAATAAATTCAGAGGCATATGTCATCCGCGGTTTGCGAAGAGAAAACCCTCCGGGATATGTCTCTACGAAATCCGGTTGGGAATATCAGATCAAGTGCATTGAGGCCAAACTGCAATTTAAGGGAAACAAAAAAATAGCGGATGGAAATGTGACTGCCTATTTCTACAACAGGGATGATAAATTATTGGAAA
>JARGOZ010000046.1:5738-42088 GCA_029213025.1 Verrucomicrobiales bacterium | reverse complement strand
TTGATTCTTCGACTGCCAGAAAGTCCATGTTCTCACTCCGTAGCCCCGCAGCAGCGTGACGCATTCCAGCAGGGCAGACATCCTGCCCATCTGGGCCGCTTCGTCGATCATCAAGAGCGTCGCGATTTCCGGGCGGGAGGTTCGGCTTTTGAGGAGAGAAATGATGCTGCTCATCCAGATCCGCAGAAGAGCCTGATGGGAATTCAACCGGTTGGTGGGAAGGATAAGATAAATCGTCATCGGACTGCCGTCGCGAAAATCACCGATATCAAAGGAGGTGGAGCCCAGTGATTTCTCTACAAGCGGGTCGGCATAAATAGCAAAATGCTGCTGGGCCGTTGCGAGAATCCCTGAGCGACATTTGTCCTCTGTAGAGATAAATGAACTAAGGTTTTCGTAGGCCATCGGCGGCATTTCTTTACCGTATTTGTCCAATACTACTGCGAGTTCGTAAATGACATCACCGCTTTTCAGTAGTTTACGCAGTGTGGTAATCGTGCGCTCTTCTTCGGGGAGAACGCTCATCATGTAGGCGGTGGCCCCGGCAATGAGTTCGTCGCCACGAAGGTCCCAAAATGGTTCCCTGGTCTGCGAATAGTCCCGGTCCGGATGTAGCAATCCGGGAAACATAAGGCTGAATTCCTCCACTCCCAAATCGGTGAAAGGCAGAATATCAAAAGGGTTAAAGGTGGACGGATTTTTGGTAACGATACCAAAGGGATCGATCATCACTACTTCGTTGCCCAGCGCTTTACGCTTCCGTGCTGTAACAGCGGCAGCTTCTCCTTTTGGATCGATCACAACCAGCGAACCTGGCCATTCCAGACAAGTAGGTATAATCGCCGAGCGACCTTTTCCGGAACCGGTTGGCGCGATGGTGAGTAGATGAGATTCGGGTTCTTCCAGTTCCCACGGCTCCGGTCTTTGATCGATATTTTCGTCGTCGACTTTGTGGGTGTGCCCCGGATTGAAACCTACCTGGGAGTGAGGTTGCGATTTTGATTCCCAACCGAGTTGTATTCTCGATGGATCCTTTTTCTTTGTCTTCAGCTGCATTGTTTTTGGGTAGTTGAGAAATCAGTTTACAAAAAGGCACAGTCCGGACAGGGAACTCCGGAGAGACATGGGTATCCCAACCGATTGTACCCTGTACAATGGTGCACTGTACAGGGTACAGTTTGGGACTAAACAGGGTACAATTTCACCCTATGGATTCGAATCGATTACTTCAGGATAAAGCGCTATCACATGGGTTTAATCTCATCGTATTGCCCCGGGCCCAACAGTCGAGTTTCAGGTGTGATATGTGGTGGCTGCACGGGAGACGATTCTATCCGGCTACGATAAGTAGCTGGATTCCCCGGCAGGCTGCCTTTTTTGACTGTTGCTACTGCTTCCGGACAAAATTGTCCGGTTTGAAAATGGTAGAGGTGATCCTGATGCTGCGGTATAGAAAAAAATCCACAGAGCCAGTTGGTCGGGTTGGGACTATAGATTGCCAACCCAAATCGCGGCGCGATGCCACGAAAAATTCGAGAACTGAACCAGAAAAGCAGGACCCTCATATAGTAGAGATATTCTACCAACGGGATATAGCAATGCAGAATTTCGATTTTTCCGGCATTCTACGTACCGGTTTTGATTCGAAATCGAACGAATCGAATCACAGGGGTTTGAGTATCGATTCCGTGTATGTTCGGACGAAAACAACACACGGAAAAATATCTACGAACGGTATTCTTTATGCCAAACAACCGAACTGCCGTCGCTAAAGAATGTTTCGTAGGTGACTTTGATGTAGTTACCTTTCATCTTTATACCGCAGCAATGCTCTTCCCATTTCTGGAAAGCAAATCTCCTCAATTCCAATGTGTGAGTTTTTACCACTTTTTCCTTCGGCTGAAAACAGTTCTCCGGACAAACCCATGCCGGAGCAAGATGGTGCGGCGGCTTATCCGGCACTCCTTTCGGCTGTAAGAATCCAAAGAGACCTTGAGCCTGAACAATTCCGCCAGTGGACAGAAATGAAAGGACGGTCAGAGCTGGAATTAAGAATTTCTTCATAATTAAAATTTGTTAACAAAATCGTGTTCGGCAGGTATCAGCAGATTCTTTTTGCAGTAAGTCATGATTATGTCGGCAGACTTCGCTCACCGTCAAGAAAAGTTTAAAATAAAATCAGTATTGGATCGTTACCCAGGGTTCGTTAATTTGACTGATGATCACGACCCGAAACGTCATCCGATTCTATGCGACGTTGTGTATGGTTCTCTGTTTCCAATGCCTGAGGGCCGATGAGGGGGACAAGCCGAACATTATTTTTGTTTTCTGTGATAACCTCGGCTACGGCGATATCGAACCGTTTGGCTCGACTCTGCATCGAACTCCGCATCTCAATCGCATGGCAGCGGAGGGCAGAAAATTTACTCACTTCTGCGTCACGGCGGGCGTTTGCACTCCGTCCCGGGCGAGCGCGATGACCGGATGTTACTCGCAACGAGTCAGCATGCATCACAACGAAAGGGACAATCACGTGTTGCGTCCGGTTTCCCCTTACGGTCTGAATCCGGATGAGGTCACAGTAGCGGAGGCCTTGAAGGACGCGGGATACAAAACCGGGATGATTGGAAAGTGGCATCTGGGGGATCAGCCGGAATTTTTGCCAACGCGGCAGGGTTTTGATTGGTTCTTCGGAATTCCCTATTCAGACGATATGACTGAAAGAATCTGGGATCGTGACCAGAGTCAGTGGCCGCCACTTCCGCTGATGGAAAATGAGACCGTCATCGAAGCGCCTGTGGATCGAAACGGTCTGACAAAGCGGTACACGGAAAAAGCTCTCGATTGGATTGAGAGCAATCGGGAAGGGCCGTTTTTTCTTTATCTGCCTCAGGCAATGCCGGGAAGCACTTCGACGCCGTATTCCAGTAAGGAGTTCCGGGGAAAAAGCAAAAATGGCCCGTGGGGCGATTCGATCGAAGAGCTGGACTGGTCGATGGGACAGATAATCGGACAACTGGAGTCGCTGGAAATAGCTGAGAAAACCCTGGTGATCTGGACATCGGACAACGGCGCACCGGTTCGTCCCGGGAACGATCTGTCGCGTGGTTCAAATTTTCCGCTGCACGGCAAAGGGTACACCACCGCGGAAGGTGCCTTTCGTGTGCCTACGATTGCCTGGTGGCCGGGAACAATTCCAGCAGGAACTGTTTCCAAAGAATTTTGTTCGACACTCGATTTACTTCCAACCTTTGCAGCGCTTGCCGGTGAAAAACTGGCGGACGGAGTTAAGCGGGACGGCCACGACATCAGAAATCTTCTAACCGGTGGTCCGGAGGAAAAATCACCATACGAAGCGTTTTACTATTATTACATGGATCAGCTTCAGGCGGTGCGGTCGGGCCCCTGGAAATTATTTGTTCCCCTGGAATCATTCTTTCGCCATCCGCATTTTAAAACGAAAATGACCAATACGCCGCCTTTGTTGTTCAATCTCGAAGAGGATGTTTCTTCGGAAAACAATGTCGCAGATCAGCACCCGGATGTTGTCGCGAGACTGCAGGTACTAGCTGACGGGATGCGCAAGGATCTCGGAGATAAAGGGGCACCCGGTCCGGGTGTGCGTCCTCCGGGGAAGGTGGCGTCACCAATCGCTCAGCGGTTGAAGTGAGAGCGCATTTAGCGGGCGTACCGCTTGCGGTCTTCAGAAATAATCCGCTCGACCTCAGCAAGCTGCATCATTACTGCGGTGGAGAGCGGCTTCATTTTTACGACCACGCCCAGCCTCATCGTACTGAGCACTCCGCAAAGTCTACCGTCCTGATCAATGAGAGGCGATCCGCTGTCACCTTTGATCATGGGAATGGAAGTGAGGATCTTGTAGTAGGGAGTCCTCTGACCGGCACCTTTGAGGATCGGCACAGCTTCTTTGAACTTGCCGCCGGCTTTCTCGTGCATCCAGCCACCGGCAAACAGAGTGGATTCCTGATTTAGGGGGGAGCGGCGGAATTGAAGAACTCTCGGGGTGTTCAAGTTGGCTTTGATGATCGCGAAATCTGCATTGTCGTCCCGGAAAACCGTACGGCACTTTGCGGATTCGATGTAGGTGCGATTGCCATTCGAAGTGGCGTAGAGGACAAAAGTATCTTCATGCGACAAGACGTGGGCCACCGTGAGGAAATATCCGTCTTTGGTAACCGGTGCGCAGGAGCCAAAGCCGGTTCCGCCGTTGGCGATTGGAACGGAAAATCCCAGAGTCAATTCGCCTTTCTGGTCACCCCGGAAAGTTTCCAGGTCATCCTGAAACTTCTGGCTGCTGACGTATTCGCCGCTAACCAGCATTCCGGAATGAAGCGTCAAAAAATCAGCTGCCGAAAATTTGCCGACCGGGGTATCTTTCAACTCCGGAAGGCTAACGGTGGAGTTGATACCCTGGGTGTCATATTTGGCCAAAGAAGCCAATTGATCCCTGTGCGTATTGGCCGGTACAAAGGCGCATGACGTAAAAGTGAGAGAGGCCAGTAAACCCAGAATCGGGTAAGAGCATTTCCGTAAGCTCTTTACATACCGTTTCTTTCTCATTTCACAGGGCATAAAAATTAGGTGGTAAATAAATCGCGAATTTCGGCTTTGGTCAAGAGGTTCAAAGCGAAAAATCCTGACGAGAGTACCAATCCGGATCGATGTGGCTCCCCGTATCGAAACGGATCGCACCACACCGCCATTATAGAAAAAACCGGAAATCCTGTTCGCAGGATCTAAATCTCGACCACTTCCTTCTTTTCGCGCTTTATTTCGACAGCTCCCATCGGGGCAAATCGGTGCGCGCGAAAGGCGAGTTCATCTCCGCCGATATGGGAAAAATCGGCATCGTTTACCAGTTCTTCCAAAAGAAGCGAAAGTACGGCAGGGCCTCCGTCGAGGTTGGGGCGGCCCGCCTGAACGGAGCGAATCGTATAAACTTCGCCCTTTTTGGGTAGTTGGTTGTACGTGTCAAAAACCCACGGATCCCACTTGTCGTTGATACAAACTACTTTATCACCTTTGTTCATTTCGCCGTACTATTCATTCACTGTACGCGGTTCCTCAAGGCAATGATTGCCTTTTTTAGAATGGTTTGAGAAAGCAGAGATAAGCCGTGCCTATCCCAAGCAAAATGGAAAGCAAAATTCCGTGAAGGGGAGCCATTTTTCCCCGTTTTACGAAAACAAACAGCCCTACCATCAGGATCCAAATCACGATTTTAGTGATCAACCAGCCCGGGAAGCCTTCGATTGCTTTGTTAATTCCCTGCATCGCAAAGCCGGTGAGGAACAGCAGCAACAGACCGGTCCCGTGGAGCGCGGCCACCGCTTTGTTAACGTTGGGTCGGTTTTCACCAATTCCAAAAAGGCCGCCGAATCCGGCGAACAGACAAAATACACCGAGGAGATGAAAGATTTTTATGTAGAGAATCGCCATGCCGGAAGAGTCATTTTAACCGGAGCTGCTTGCAAGTGGCTTTTATCCTCCGGCCACCATTCTTATGATTTCCACACGTGATCCATCGTTGACGGTTTTCTCCGCAAACTCACGCTCATAGAGAGCTTCGCCGTCCAGTTCCACCAGCACAGGCTGTGGTCCCAAATCGAGTTCATGGATCAATTCGGAAACCGTTACCGTTTGTTGCGGGAATTCCCGGCTTTCACCGTTGAGTTGAATGATCATGCTTCAGGGAATCAGGGTTGGTCCATTCAGGATGGCTGAATCCCAGTCCTTCCAAACCGGTTCGAGGCCGAGTTGATGCAGTTTCTCTGCGATCTCTTCCGGAGTGCGTTCATCGGCAATTTCAAATTGTCCGGCAGCTTCCGTGGTTCCATTGCGGCAGGATTTTCCACAGCCAGTGGCGTTGTTTTCGTCGACTTCAACGCGTCGGCCGCGAATTGTCAGATGTACATCTTCGCTGCCTGAACCGGTATAGCCGCCCGGTTCAGTATGGCTTCCGGCACTGATCATCGTGATACCGAGGGGGAAGAGCGAGTCCCGAAGCTGCGGGGATTCTCTCGTACTCAATACGATACCTACCCTTGGGAAGCAGATACGGAAGGCGAGCATGATTTGTAGAAACTCTTCATCACCGACGATATGACGGGGTTGAAAACCGCCTGCAGCCGGTCGTAACCGGGGCAGGCTGATAGTAAACCCGGCTTTCCATGCGGTCTTATACAGGTAATCGAGATGGGCCGCGAGCCGAAGCGCATCCTCCCGCCAATCGGTAAGACCGAGGAGAATTCCGATCCCGATGCGGCGGAAGCCACCGTTGTAGCCCCGTTCCGGGCAGTCGAGCCGCCAATCAAAATCTTTTTTCGGCCCGGCAGTGTGATATTCGCGATAGGCCTCCCGGTCGTAGGTTTCCTGATAGACGACCAGCCCTTCACAGCCGGCTTCCACCATTCTCCTGTATTCGGGCTGTTCCATGGGGCCGACTTCGATCGATATTCCCGGAACATGAGCCCGGATCGCTTCGATGCAGGCTTCAAGATATCCATCGGATACGAATTTCGGGTGTTCCCCGGCGACCAGCAATATATGGCGAAACCCCTCTTTTGTGAGGTGTTGTGCTTCTTTTACCACTTCTTCGACTGTGAGTGTGGTCCGTAAAATCGGGTTATCCCGGGAGAAACCGCAATAGGAGCAGTTATTCACGCACTCGTTCGAGACATAAATGGGAGCGAACATCCGCATCGTCCGGCCGAAATGCTGACGTGTAAGCGCCGCTGCCTGGTGGGCCATATTTTCCAGCGAGCCGCGACTCGCGGGTTCCAGCAGACGGCGGAACTGTCGCAGGCGGGGCGAAAGTTCTCCGGTATTGTCAATCTGGTTAAGTTTGTCGACAAATGACATTTCGGCGCAAGATACTCAGTTTAGTTCATGTCCAAAGCAGGAAAATCACGAATCACGATTTACTGAAAAGCAGTCCGTTTCCAAAGTTGGATAAAATGTCCAGAAAATGGAATAAAAAGCGTTGCGTAATTTCTCAAAGCCCGTTAATAACTGCCAAGGATTATAACACAACCAAATCACAATGGCTGACGCAGATATTGAAGAAAAAGTGAAGAGTATCATCGTGGATCAACTCGGTGTTACCGAAGAACAGGTTACTCCTGAAGCAAAGTTTATCGAAGACCTCGGTGCAGACTCACTTGATACAGTCGAGTTGGTAATGGCTTTCGAAGATGAATTCGGAATCAGCGTACCGGACGACGAAGCTGAAAAGCTGACGAGTGTGGGTGAAGTTCTGACCTATATAGAATCCAAGAAAAACGGGTAAATCCCCGGATTTGACATAATCCTGATGATTTGAAGTGCGTTCTCCAGTTCAGGGGAACGCCTTTTTTGTGTTCTGATTTGGTGGATTCCGTGCTATTATGCGACGTTTTGGCGCGATTGTACCCTGTTGAATGGGCTACTGTACCCTGTTGAATCAGCATCGTACCCTGTACAGTCCCGGACTGTACCCTGTTTAATCTGAAAAATTATGCTTTCGTACGACCAAATTACCTGGGCTCTGGAAAATTCGAAGGTCCTCTATGAACCGGACCGGCGAATCGATACCTTCGGTTCGACCAATTTTGAATTCTTCCTCATCAGCGAATTGATGGATGAGATTAACAAAGTCCGGGTTCGGCGTGGTAAAATGGAAGCGCAGCGCCCCCAGATCCTTCGTCCGGACGGTTATGATGACCTGATGTTTGAAGGTTTCGGTGAACACGCGGACGCCTTCGCCGCCTGGTTCAAAGACAACGCCAGCGATTTGAGTTTCCTGAAATACGGATTCACTTTCGCGATGCGCGATCTTTCCGAAAATATTGTCCATGACTCCATGGAAGCTGTCTGTGATAAGGTGGTCGAGGACGTTCGATCCTCCGGTAATCCGATTCAGGCTGTTATTGCCGGGGTAGACGACACCTGGGATATCTCCCTGCTGAAATTCAACATGGATATGATTCAGAAATCGCAGGAAATTAACGAATTCGACTTCCGAAGAAAGGGTCTTTTGTGAATTGTTATATTTGTGGTATTTTTAGTTTTAACAAACTTTAACCATGGCCCGCCTTAAGCTCGTTCTCGCTTTCTTTGCATTGATGATCCTTACTGCCGGAGTGGCCGGGGCCGCCTACTACTGGCAAAAATACGTTCAGCCTCAGAAAGAAGTGGTCGAAACGATCGCCAACAAAGATCCTGAAACCAAGCCCGATCTGGGCAGAAAGCATTATGACCGGGCACTCGCTTTTATCGATGAGGGCGAATTGATCAGCGCCCGGAATGAACTGCAGTACATGCTCGAAATTTATCCTGAATCCCCGACCATTACCGAAGCGAAACGGGTCCTCGGGGAACTGAATCTCGATCTGATTTTTTCAAAAATTCCGATGGAAAAGAAATCGGAATACCATGTGAAAAGCGGTGATGCATGGAGTGTGGTGGCGCGCCGCAACAAGACGACATTTGATTACATCATGCGCGCGAACGGGAAGACCACCACCCTGATTTACAAAGGGGAGGACCTACTCGTGTATGACTTTTCGGACTGTGAAGCCGAGATTGATCTGGATGCGAAGACTCTGACCGTTAAAGAGGGCGGCAAGTTTATCAAAGAATACAAGATTCTCGATCACAACCTGCCGAGTCACTTCCCGTCGAAGACATCAACTTCCATCAGTGAAAAGGTGGCCTGGTTCAAAGATGGATCAGTCAATTTTATGAGTTCAAATTATCTCCACAGCCGGAAATGGATTCGAACGGGAAAAATGGGGCTTTTCATTCGCCAGCAACTCGACGAAGATGAGGTTGAAGAAGGCGATACTAAGCCTTATGGGGTCATGGTGGCCAAGACAGACATGGAGGAATTGTTTTCAATTCTCCGTGGAGGATCGAAAGTGAGTGTCCTGCCACCGAATGATTGAAACCGAATCACACGGAAAATATGAAAGCGGATCCATTGGAATTTGAAAAACCTATCGTAAATCTCGAACGCCAACTCGCAGATTTGAAAGATCGTGCCGCAGACAGCGACATCGACATGGGGCCTGAAGTAAAGAAAATTGAGGAGAAACTGGCGAAGACGAAACTTGATATCTATCGCAATCTCTCAGCGTGGAACCGGGTGCAAATCGCCCGGCACCAGCAGCGCCCTTTCATGCTCGATTATGTGCGGGAAGCTTTTGACGATTTTACCGAACTTCACGGTGACCGGCACTACGGCGACGATGAAGCCATGCCGGGCGGTCTCGCCTACCTTGAGGGGCGCCGTGTTGTCATAATGGGCCACCAGAAGGGTCGCGATACCAAGGAAAACCTGCGCCGCAATTTCGGCAGCGCCCATCCGGAAGGCTACCGGAAAGCTCTTCGTTTGATGAAGCTCGCGGAAAAATTCAAGGCACCCATCGTGACTTTGATCGACACTCCCGGAGCCTATCCAGGTATCGGTGCCGAAGAACGCAATATTGCTGAGGCGATCGCTTTTAATTTGAAGGAAATGATGCTTCTGGATGTGCCGATTATCTCCGTGGTTATCGGCGAAGGTGGTTCCGGAGGCGCTCTTGGAATCGGAGTTTCCGACCGGGTTTTGATGATGGAGAACTCCTACTACTCCGTGATCAGTCCGGAAGGTTGTGCTGCGATTCTCTGGAAAGACCGCAAGCATGCTGAGGAAGCGGCTACCGCTTTGCGACTTAGCGCCGACGATCTGTACGACATGGGAATTATCGATGAAGTGATCAGTGAGCCTCTTGGTGGTGCGCACCACGATCCAATCGGCGCGGCCAATGCATTGAAGAACTCGGTTCGGAGCCATTTGCTGGAGCTGGAGAAAATCGAACCGGAAAAGCTGCTGGATCTGCGTTACGAGAAATTCCGCCAGTTCGGAGAGTTTAAAGAGAAAGTGTAACCGGCTCCCGCTCAGGCAAATCATGCCATTGATCAGCCGCCGAAAACTTGCCGCGCTCTCGCGCGATCCGGGTTTTCTGGTAAAGTTCTGCATCGCCATCGTAGCAGCAGCACTTGTCATAAGTGCTGCTCTGCCTGTGGTTTTTTCGAAAGTTGCGAGGGATTCGGAATTTGTTGAACTGGCAAAAACCGATCTGGAAAGTTTCGCCGCCTACATTCGCAATCCCGGGCATTTCCTGATGGGGATGCCGGCGGACGATTTCAGGGATGTCGAATTTTTTCGTTCTGAAACCGAACCGCAGTCGGCCATTTATGCGGAAACCCAAAAGGAAATCGAGTCCACTCTGGTCGATGAAGGGGACCGCAGACTGGCCTTGCTGTTGTTGGATTCGATTCACTGCACTGATTCGAGGAGGACGGAAGCAATTGATGCTCTCCTCGCGATTCCCGAAACCACGCGGTATCGAAGTGAATTTCTGGGGGATGCTTTATTGGCGAACGGAGATCCGGACCGGGGTATCCCGTTTTATCGCAAAGAAGGGGAGCAATTCAAACAGGCTGTATACAGCCGTCGGTCCACTGTTATCGCTCTGACGGAGCGGAAGGAAATCGAGAGTCTTCGTGAGGTGCTGAATCAACCGGATTTTGTCCGGGCGGTGACTCCGTTACAGGCGATACGGGCTGCCGGGGTCGGGGGCGATCAAAAACAGCTGTTTTTCAGTTTGGTTCGCTTTGAAACCTCGCTCTTGAAATCCCCTCACTTTTTCACAGCTCTGTTCACTGCTTTGATTTGGTTTGTCATTCTGACAATCATGGGGAAACTGACTAAACCACAGCTAGTTTGGGGAATAGCGGCTTTTGCGCTGGGCATGGTTAGCGCCACGTTAACCCTCTATGTCGTGCATATTCAGGAGGACATTCTGAATATCGAGTTTCATCCTCAAGACACTCTGGCCAATCAATTGATCGCTTTGATTGCCGGGATTGGTTTGCGCGAGGAATTTTTGAAACTGATCTGTTTTTTACCGGTTGCCATCGGGATCGCAAAATTCAGGAGTCCGGTTCTTGCCCTTGTTGCGGCGGCACTCACCGGGCTTGGTTTCGCGATGATGGAAAACCTGCAGTATTTTGCGACATCTTTCGATGAATTTGTCGCGTGGACACGACTTCTGTCAGCAAATGCCCTTCATTTTTGTCTGACTGGTATTGTCGGGCTTTCACTTTATCAACTAATCAGAAACAAAGGCCGAGGTTGGGAGAATTTCCTCGTGGATTTTCTTTTGGTAGTTGTCGCTCATGGGCTTTACGACGGCTTTATTATGATCCCGATGTTTGCGGAATACGGAGTGATCACCCTCGTTATTTTGGCTTTGATTGCCTACCGCTACCTCGATTTGGTGCGCGAGTATATGCCGACAGATGGACAGCTTCAGAGAATCTCTCCCTTGGGTGTTTTTGTGGTCGGTTCGGCAGTTCTTGCCTGTGGAATTATGGTGATCACGGCCCTCAGTCAGAGTTTTCTGCAATCCACAGGCGCTTTTGCAAACGCTATTGGGGGATCAATTCCGATAGCGTTTGCCTTTATCAGTCGCCTGCGGGATTTGTAATCCTATTTTTGAAATCTCCGGTCATCCGGATTACCACCGGACATTAGATAGGCCATCAGGTTGCGTAGTTCGTCTTTGTTCAGGGAATTGATCAGACCCGGTGGCATCTGGGAAATTGGAGATTGTTCGATGGATTTGACATCGTCTTTGCTGACAACGGTGGGTTTCGCTACAGGATCGGGAAGGTAAATTTCCAGCTGATCTCCCTTCTCGACGGTGATCCCGTTGTGAGTGGAGCCGTCTTTCATTGTGACGATGAAAGAACCGTATTGATCGGAAATATCTTTCCCGGGATCGATTATGGCTTCGATGACATACTTGTCGTCAAATTTGGTCGGAATGCTGGTGAGATCCGGACCGACTCCTCCCCCCAGTCCCCTGAAACGATGGCAGGCTCCACAGCCCACAGAAAAATAGAGACTGCGACCGTTTTCGAAATTGGCCCCGCGTCGGCTGCCCTGGGAAACAGCTTCGTTAAGCGTCCACACCTTACCCGGACCTTTTGGTGGTATGATTTCGAAATCGGGAACCGGATTGAAATTTTCCCCGGTAATATCAGAAAGCGCCGATCGTTCTTCATCGCTGCAGCCTGCCAGTGCCTGCTGCCTGATATTTGCGAGAAATCCAGGGTAGCTTGCGCCTCCACTTGCGTTAGCCGCTTCGTTGAGAAACGTGAAAAAGCGGCGCCGGTTTTCCATTGTCCAGCCATCGCGGAGATTACTCAGCATCAGAGCGTAGCCGATTTCGCGGGTCGGCGGATGGTTATTGAGCACAGCCTGGACTGTTCCACCGTAGCGACTGTTCCTTGCCGCGAGTTCCGACCAGTCCGGTATAGCCGGTGGCTTCCGGTCGGTGATTAATTTCATACCTTTTTCGATCACCGATGAGGCTTCGAGATACACGAGCATTTTGATCAACTCATTATTTAGGTCGTCGGACTCAGAAGGGAGAAGCGGGTCAATGGAAGCGATGACTTTAGCCTTTGGGATGGCATCAGGCTGGCCCATGCGTATGAAGGTGAGGGAGTAGGCCCGGAGTAGGCCTAATTTCTGTGTTTCTGAAAGATCGGCCACATCCAACTCCAGCAATTTCTCAACAATCCGGTTCCGCAGAGAGGGCTCGCCTTGTCTCGCCAATGCAACGGCAGCAGTGATTACCGCCTGAGGACTGGTTTCGGAATAGAACCTTGCCGCCCATTCATCGACCGGCTGGGATTCGATCGCAACCCGTGCCGCATGCCGCAGAAAACGGTCATCACTCGATAGCAGTGGCCACGCCGCTTCTACCGCCGAGGAGTCCACCAATCCATGAAATACTTCGAGCGAACGCCGCAGTTTTCGGGCATGCTCTGCCTCGGGATCGGGAGTCGTTGCGGGGATTTGCCCGCTGCCATCATAGCTTACCCGGAAAAGAGCCGATTGGGTTCCCCGGCCGCCAATTAGAAAATACATTTTGCCGTCTTTTCCGATCACCGCATCGGTTAACGGGAGAGGGGAGCCGAACAGAAAAGGTTCCGCTTCCCCGGTGTAACCAGCCCCTTTTTCTTTGAGATGAATGGCGTAAATTGTGCCGAAAGTCCAGTCGAGCGCGAATAGGGCCTCCTGATATTTTTCAGGGAAGTTGGAACCTGTTCCAGAAATTACTCCGGTGGGACTGCCTGGTCCGATTTCGACAACTGGCGGAAGGCTGTCTTCAAAATAGGTCGGCCATTTTCCGGTGCCGGAGCGCCATCCGTAATCAGAACCGCTTGCTACCAAACAAACCCGGGTGGGACGGTACCACGGCATTCCCAGGTCCCACTCCATATCCGCATCATAGGTGAAAAGGTCGCCGTACTTGTTCAGGGCGATTCCATACTGGTTGCGATAGCCAACCGATAAAACTTCCTGTGTGTGAGCTTCCGGATCCAGTCGGGTAACCCAACCTCCGGGTGCCAGTTTGCCTCTGGCGTGCCCGCGGGCGTCCCACATTCTCGGAAGAAGCAAATCTTCCTCCCAGCCTCTAACTGAGGATTTTGTATGTTCTGCAAGGGGGGCGTGATTTCCTCCAATCATGATAAGGTTCTCACCGTCCGGTGCGATGATCACGTCGTGATTACCGTGTTCACCACCGCCTCTTTCACTGGGAACCTGGCGGGCGGTATCGAGTTCCCCGTCACCATCTTCGTCGGTGATTTCGAACATGTGCCCGCCATTTTTGTGAAAATACAGACTTCCTTTTGCGTACTGCAGACCTTGCGCCCCGGAAATGTCTTTTTTCGATCCCGGTTCAGGAATGCTGAGTTTTTTCACCGTAACTGAAGAGCCTCCCTGAGTGTCGACTATTTTGATTTGAAACAGCCCGGCATTCTTTTGATCCGATGCATAGAGTCTGCCTTTGTCGTCTTCGGTCAGGGAAACCCATGATCCCTGTTCCGTTTTCGGAACCGTGTAGAGGTGCTCAACTGAAAAGCCGGATAGAGTAGTGATGTTCGCGGGATCCAGAGGATCGGGTGCTTCGGTGTATTCGGATGCTTTATTTTTCGCGCCGGGAATTTTCCAGGGACCGGAACCGAATTTCCCCATAATTCTGATTTGATCGGAGCTCCATGTGGAGTCGTCAAAACCGGGTTTGGTCCAGCCTTCGGGCCCTTTTGCTGAGATTTGCCAGGTTTTATCCGTGTAGATTCGATGTTTGGAACCGTCTTTTTCGTATTCCATGATGCAGACGAATGCGGCGATACCGCCCCTGTTTTTGCCCTCGACAGCGAGAGTGTGGGTCCCCGGTTCAACTGCGATCTCGGTGATGACAGGATACATCCAGTCGCTGCTGCTCCCCACGGGGAGTTTTCCGTCGAGAGTAAGAGTCGACTGATTATCGCAGGAGGAATAAATCTTGAGGGCGGAAGCGCCTTCCGGAATCTCAAAAGTTTTTCGGAAAAATGCCTGTTCAGGAGTTGTATCGCCCTGTAACCAGATCCATTCCGCCTTTCCCTCGGCTGCCAGATACCAGGGTTTTGATTGATCATCCTGGGCAGATGAATTCCGGACAAAAATAAGAGCTATGAGCAGGATGAGTATTCTCTTCATGGTAATTCGGGTCGTTAAATGACACGAAAAACCGGAAGACGAAAAGCAGATATTGTTTCGATTACGCAAAAAAAGCCCTCCTGCTTCAGCAGCGGGAGGGCTTTCCGAAAAATATGTTTGAAGATGGTTAGTTCAAATATTTGATCAACTCAGTTTTCGTTAATACTCCGTCGCCGTTTAGATCGGACTTCGGATCCTTCTTCAAAACGCGATTCAGAGGTGGGTAATTCTTCGAAGTGGCACTGCTGCGGACTTTCTTTACGATGAAACTGCGCATTTCTGACACGGTGAGAACCCCGTCATTATTGGCATCGGAGCCCGGGAAGTTGTTGTAAAATTCTTTCACTTTGGAGTTATTTGCCGAAGATGTTTCAGCGTGGCAAACACTTGAAGAACCAACAATTACACAGAAAATAATAGAAAAGAAAGATTTCATAACTTGATCGCAAATCGACTTTTTATTGTAGTCGAATTTCAACTAAAGCAAGGTTTTTATACAAAAAAACTCAGCAGGGTTTCCTGCTGAGCCTGTTGGAGTATTGAATCAATGTAAAGGATATAAATTACTGAGACGGTTGATTCAACATTTCGGTAATTTGCATTCTTGTACTGGAAAGAACTTTTCCACTGGCGGAGCTGATGGTTTCAATTCTCATTTCGTCAACCATCCAGACATCGCCGAATTTTTTACCGTGCAGAACTTCGAATCGACGGATCGGGCGTCCCTGGCGGTTGTAACCCAACATTTTGATTAATCCGCCGCTGCCTTTGTCGATCCAGCAGTCGACTGTGGAATACAAACCGCGGTCATCCGGATTTCTCACCCGAACCAGCCAGGTATCCAGAGTTTTGAATTTTTCCTCCTTGATGATCCGGGCATTGGGCCAGTAGAGAAAGCGCATCGAAAGGTCATCGTAGGTGGCATCCGTTCCGCGAATGGTCTCACCAAACCGGTCGCCGGTTACCGGCTTCAGCTCGTCTCCACCGACTCCTTCCAAAAGGGAGAAATCTTTGTTTCTCGTGTCGAGATAGATCACCTGCGGCGGGTCATTAAAGACGAAGCGAATCGATTCGGGTTTGAGGACGAGACGGAAAGGAATTTTTTTCACCAGACCGAGACGAAGCTGCCCCCCGAATTCCCGGTTGAACAGGGTGTAACTGTAGCGGACCAGCTTGAGCACATCGTCAGCGCTCAATTCTTCGATCGTTTTGCCGGCGAATGGAGGTGCATCGGTCGCTGGAGGCTCTTCCTGGGCAAGGAGTGGGGACGCTGCAAGTGCTGACGCGAGCGCGACGGCTACAGGGACAGTCTTTAATTTCATAAAAGTAATAAAAAGGTTGAGATATGGTGTGAGACTCTTAAAAGGCGCAAACATTCAAAAATACACGACAAGTTTAAAAACCCGGATATTACGGAGTAATGCGGCATTTGCAATGCAAAAAAGTCTACAGGGACATGATGGTCCTGACGGTTTTGCAGAAGTAAGCAGAAGTGATTTCACAGAGACTCGGACATCGGTTGACGTGGGTTCCGAGCGAACCAAAGACGCCATGGTAATTCAATCGTGAATCAGGAGGTAGAAACTCTGCGGTTAAGAAAGGAGGTGGGCAATATCTCTACCGAAGAATCGTTGATTTTTTCCTATGTGATCCAGATAATATATTTCTGCAGATAAAATTTAACGAGCTGAAGCAGGATTTTGAATCTCTTTTAGTTGAGATTGGCGGCTGGATCTATGGTGTAGATATCGACAGTGTTGACGTGGCCACAGATTAATCATCCATTCATAAAAAGAGAACTTTCAATTTAATCGCAATTGCGTCTCCACCACGTTAAGTAACTTTTATTTATGGGAATATTCTTGTTTATACCGTTGTGGTTGGCCTCGATTGCCTGGGGTTATGAAATTGGACGAAAGAAAGGATTAGCCTTTGACGGAGTGATTTATCCCCTGCTCCTCGGTTTTGTAGGCGTCGCTATCGTTCATTGGAAAAAGCCGGCAAACGAAAGCACGGAAACACCCCTCGTCCGGAAACGTTTTCTGATCATCCTTATCGCGCTGATTTCACTGGTGACAATTTTCTTCATCATAGGCACATATCTGAAAGTCAATGCACCACCCGGTTAAAGTGAGGAAGGAAAGGGTGTAGTATCAATTAATGTACTTGAGGATGCAAAGAGTCAGAAAAATCTAAATTTCATTATCGGCGAAAAGTCCGTGATTAAATCCATATTATCGGAAGAAAATATAGGCAACGAACTTAAGACCGAACGTGGTCTTGAAGTCGCAGATTTAGGGATCGGAGAAGAACCGGAACTTTCACCGAAACGGGAAAGGAAAACGAAAACGCTTTGTCAGCAAACATGAAAGCGATAAAAACCGAAACTGTAGATACTTGGTTGAAAGAATTCCGGTTGCGGGATATTGGATCGTTTTCTGATTTTTAACGTTAATGCCTGATCTTGACTATTACACGAAGCTATACAAGGACAAAAGCCTTTCAGAACTCCTCTCGATAGAGAGAGCTCTTGCAGCCTCCAAGGATTCCGTAAATAGTTATCAACATCAGGCAGTTCAGAATTTGATTGACGAAAATCGGCAAGAACAAAACGACACTCAGATAAAAAGAGAAAAATCCACTATCAGGCTATCCGTTATTGCGATTGCGATCTCAGTTCTATCTTTTGGATACGCGACTCTATCGCCTTTAATTGTTCCAGATGAGAGCGCAGAATTGACTGATACTTTGCGCGAGTTGCACGAGCAGAATAAGTCTGTTTTATAGCGAGTGCAGACATTAGAAAAAGAGCAATCTCCGTTGAAGCGTGAGGTTTTGCTTTCGCCCTCTTCCGATCAGGAGCCGGTGACACGGAAGAGAGATCCGTTGCAGCAGAACGTCAATGAATAACTGAAGTGACAATTTGGCTGAATTTATTGCTGATATAAATGTAACATATTCATTGCGAGTTGGTTGTGAGTTATGCTCGTGTCAAACCAATCTTAGATGTTTGGACAATTACAGTTTTCACTGGATAATCAGGCAATGGAAAACCATCGTCTGATCCGTCCAGAGCACCTGAACCACTATGGATTTTTATTCGGGGGTTACCTTTTGATGTGGGTGGATGAGATGGCCTGGCTCGCTGCAACTGAGGAGTTTCCGGATTGCAAATTTGTGACGGTCGGGATGGATCAGGTGGCATTTAAAAAAAGTGTGAAAGAAGGGTCGATCCTGCGGTTTTCCTCGACCAAACTAAGAATCGGGAACACTTCTATCACCTACGATGTAAAAGTCTCTCATCAAGGTGTGGAAATCTTCTCCACCAGCGTAACGCTGGTGCGGGTGGATGATCAGGGGAGAAAAACCCCGATTTTGAAAAAGTAGATTCACCGGGGTTATTTCGGTTTCCCTTATGGTCCCAATGTGCCATTCTCTCCAGTGCCAGCTAAAAAGTCCAAAGTTGTCGTAGTCGGTTCTCTGAACATCGATCAGGTGTTCAGGGTAGCGGACCTTCCTGCGCGGGGAGAAACGGTGACAGCGAATGATTTTCAATGTTTACGCGGCGGTAAAGGCGCTAATCAGGCCATTTCGGCAGCGCGGCAAAATGTGGATGTGGCGATGATTGGTTGCGTCGGAAAGGACGACTCCGGCACAAAATATGTCGAATATCTCGAAAAGGAGGAGGGGATCGATGTAACCGGTATTTCAAAATCAAAGGCTCCAACCGGCACTGCTTTCATTGCGGTGGAGGAGGATTCCGGTGAAAATACGATCATCGTGGCCGGCGGTGCCAACGAAGGCCTCAGTCATTCGCTGATTAGTGATCAACAAAGTCTTATCGAGTCGGCCTCGGTTCTTCTGGTGCAACTCGAAATTCCGGTTCACAGTGTGATAGAAGCGATCAATATCGCTACCCGCAGTGGTGTTCCGGTGGTATTAAACCCGTCTCCGATGATTCCCAATTTTCCGTGGGATGATTTTTCCATTCCATACGTAATTGTGAATGAAACGGAAGTGGAAGAACTTCTCGATTTTCAGCCGGATACTAATGATCTCGAATTCGTCAGGCAGGAAATTTATGACCGGCGCATTGAGAATTTGATCGTGACGCGGGGAAGTGAAACGACCCTGGTCTATACAAGGGAAGGCGATTTTTTTGAGGTGGAGCCTCTTCCGGTGCTCCCCATCGACACTGTAGGAGCCGGGGATGCTTTCGCCGGTTGTTTCGCCGCAAGGATTGCCGGCGGTGAATCGGTGGAAGATGGTGTTCGCGCGGCCAATTGTGCAGGAGCTCTAACCACTCTTGGCGGGGGCGCGCAAAATCCGGTGCCGGATCGTGAGAAGGTTGATTTGCATGTGGAACAAATTCCAAAGCGAAAAAAGTTCCCCGGGCGGAGATAGCGGATCAAAGTCCCGGGACCGCAAATCATGCGAAAATGAAAGCAAGGTCCGCAGAGAATTTTGCCGGAAACTTCCTATGATAAGAGTATGAGATCGGGCATTGCCAAAATTCTTCTACCAGTTTCACTTGATAAAAATTTCGAAAACGCGGCAAAGTTCGCCGTGGCTCTCGCCAAAGATAACGGCGCGAAAATCACCGGAATGATGATCGATGATGATTCCCCGGGCTACGAAACCACGATTCTACCTTTTCATACCAAAAATCTAAATTCGATAGAAATCGGTTCCGGGAAATCCCGGATTCCGGAGAATAACGATTTGGTCAATATGGTCCTCTCACGAAGCAAAAGCGACAAAGTCGACGCTTCCAAAAAGCTGGTGGGAGGCCACGCTGCTACTCAGGTTCTTTTACAGTCCCGGTATCATGATGTGGTGGTGATGTCAGACCGCGCTCTGTTTCCCTCGATCCACGAGGGTCTTAAAAGAAGAGTCAACCCTCTGCTGGAAATTCTCGATCAGGCTGTCATTCCAACAATTCTATGCGGAGACTCAAGCGCACAGTTTCCGGGATCGGCGGCGCTGTATTTTGATGGCAGCCCTTTTGCCACGATGGCCCTTCATCAACTCGCCTATTTATATCAATCATCGCCCGACCGGAAAATCGTCGTTAGAGTTTCGTACGATAAAAAATCGATAGCGGAAAAGCTCACCGCTGATGCCGTTGATTATTTACAGTCGAAAGGCATGAGAAATGTGGAATCGGAATATTCTCAGGAATCCCCAATCGAATTTGCTAAATCCCGGTCCGGAGATGATACCAGTCTGGTTGCGCTCGGAATTCGGTCCCGCCAGGCATTTCACGATTTCAGAATCGGGGCACTCGCCCATCACTTTTTTGAAGAGGAACCGGGCAGAAACAAGCTTTTTTGCTAGAATGTGGCGATTGTACCCTGTTTGATGGTGAACTGCACCCTGTTGGGTGCACCGAAAACCTTGCCGCACCCGCGATAAAGGAATCATCAGAGTTTTGACGATTTCCATTCCTGACCTACCTTCGTCGCCGCTCATAGAATTTACTACAACATGATGAATCGAATCCTCTCGCTTTGCTGCCTACTCTTCGCCTGTTTCATTCTTACCGGAGGAACGCTGTCGGCGGAACAACCGAAAGATCATTTGGTTTTTCAAGCGGATCCAAAAGGTGCCGGTAAAGGGAAGAACGTGGTGCTGTTGGCTGGAGACGAAGAATACCGGTCGGAAGAATCGATGCCGATGCTGGCTCAATTGCTCGCGAAGCATGGATTCAATACCACAGTGCTGTTTTCGCTGAACAAAGACGGAACCGTTAATCCGGATGCCGGCGATAACCTGAGCCATTCCGAGGCTCTGGACAAGGCTGACGCCATCGTAATGGGGCTGCGCTTTCGCCATTGGGACGACGCAGCGATGCAGAGATTTGAAAAAGCACTCAACAGAGGCGTTCCGTTCATCGCCCTGCGGACATCGACTCATGCTTTTAATTTTCTCGATTCCAGTAAGTGGGCGAAATATTCCTGGCGCAGCAAGGTAAAAGGTTGGGAAAACGGATTTGGTGAGCAGGTGCTGGGCGAAACCTGGGTAAGCCACTGGGGAAAACACAAGAAAGAGGCATGCCGGGCACATGTCGAGAAGGACAACAAAGATCATCCGATCCTCAATGGAGTGGGCGCGATTTTCTGTACCTCGGATGTTTACGAAGCCAGTCCACGCGAACCGTCGACCATCCTTTTGCGGGGAGAAGTAACGGAGTCGTTTGATCCCTCTTCAAAAGGTGTTGAAGGAAAAAATAAGCCGATGCAACCCGTTGCCTGGGTGCGTGAATTTGATAACGCCGGTAAAAAGAACAACCGGGTTTTTACCACAACGATGGGTGCCGCGGCTGATCTGGTCGATGAAGATTTGCGCCGCCTTGTGGTAAATGCGGTCTACTGGGGACTGGAGCTGGATGTGCCGGAGAAAGCGGATGTCGACGTGAAAGGTTTCAATCCGTCCTTCTACAGTTTCAAAGCCTACAAAGTAGGACTGAAACCAGCCGACTTCATTCCCGGTGCTCCGGCTTTCGAAAAAGCGCCGCTAATGAACGCCAAAAAGGCAGCTCCCGCCCCGAAGAAGAAAAAGGCCGCGAAAAAGCAGGAACCGGCCCCTGCTAAAAACAAAACCGCCGATGCCGGTGCATCAAAGACTCTCGGTGTTCCCGAGCCAATGAATCCGGATAGTGTACCTTTCAAAGCCCGGCCCGCTCCTGCGAAACTGAAAGTCGAAAAAGGGGATAATATCGTCCTGCTCGGCGCGGGAATGGGTTCGAGAATGAACCACTTCGGTCATTTCGAGACAGAGACATTTCTGCGTTTCCCGGATAAAGACATCACGATCCGCAATATGAGTGACGAAGGCAACACTCCTGGATTCCGTCCTCACCCGGGCCGGCATCAGGACGGACAGTATGCTTTTCCCGGAGCCAAAGAGTTGCTCCCCAAAAATCTGCAGGCGCCCACAAAGCCGGTCGGGCATTTTGAAACTCCCGATCAGTGGCTGACCCGACTTGGTGCAGATACTATTATCGCTTTCTTCGGTTTTAACTCGTCGTTTGGTGGTGTGGAAGATTTGAGCCGGTTCAAAAAGGAACTGGAAGCATTTGTGCAACATACCTTGTCGCGGAAATACAATGGGGAAAATCCACCGCAGCTCGCGTTGGTTTCGCCGACCGCTTATCAGGATCTTTCCGGGAAATACAGTGTGCCCGACGGAAAACAGGAGAACGAAAATCTGAAGCTGTACTCCGATGCGATGAAGGAAATCGCCCGCGTCAATGGAGCTCTGTATTTTGACTCGTTTTCACCAACTCAGAAATTGTTCTCCTCTACTAAAGAAGAGCTGACGACAGACGGAGCTTTACTTAATGACGCCGGATATAAAAAACTGGCACCACTACTCGCAGAAGGTCTTTTCGGTGAAACAAAAACTCAGGAGAATAAGCGGGAGCTGATTCACAGCGCAGTGATGAATAAAAACTGGGCCTGGTTAAACAACTACAAAATTCCCAACGGCGTTCACGTGTATGGTCGCCGCTACAATCCTTACGGCCCCGGTAACTATCCCTACGAACTGGAGAAAACCCGCCAAATGACAGAGATTCGTGACAAGGCGATCTGGGCGGCTTTAAAAGGCGAGAAGTTCGATGTGGCGGCGGAAGATGCCAAAACGCTGAAACTTCCTCCGGTAGAGACCAACTATGTGCCGAGCGTTAAAAATGGAACGGTCGATTACCGTCCGGGTAGAATAGTAGAAGCACGCATCGATGTTCCGGAAGGCTACCAAATCGAGCTTTTTGCTTCCGAGGAAACATTCCCCGATCTGAAGAACCCTGTCCAGATGGCTTTTGACAACAAAGGTCGTCTTTGGGTGGCTACTATGGAAAGTTATCCTCACTACAAGATTGGTGACCCTCTGCCGAAGGACAAACTGATCATCCTGGAAGATACAGATAACAACGGCTACGCCGATAACCAGATCACGTTTGCGGATGATCTTCATATACCTATCGGATTCGAAATTTCCCACGATGGAGTTTATGTTTCACAAAGCGGCAGTCTGATTCTGTTAAAAGATACCGATGGCGATGATCACTATGATACAAAAGAGTTACTCCTGAGTGGTTTTGACGATCACGACACACACCATGCTATTTCTGCCTTTTGTGCGGATCCAAGTGGTGCGTTCATCATGGGCGAGGGTGTATTTCTCCATTCCAATGTCGAAAGTGCCTATGGTCCGGAACGGGGTAGCAACGGCGGATTCTTTCGTTACAGTCCGCAGCGCAAGCATATCCTTCGCTATGCCCAGTATAGCATTCCAAATCCCTGGGGAGTTGCTTTCGATGATTTCGGGCAGGACTTTTTCCTCCATACATCAGGAACCAGTATGTCCTGGATGCTTCCGGGGACGGTCTATGCCCGCTACGGAGCCAATATGAAAGCGCCCGATATTATCACCAGTAACAAAGTGCGCCCAACCTCCGGGATCGAATTTGTCTCCAGCCGTCACTTTCCCGATGATGTTCAGGGAGATATCCTGATCAATAACAATATCGGTTTTCTTGGCGCGAAGCAACACAAGCTGATTGAAGACGGCACCGGATTTACTACAGAGTATGTTCAGGATTTGTTTGTATCAGAAGACCTGAACTTCCGTCCGACAGACCTCGAATTTGCTCCCGATGGTTCTCTTTATGTTGTCGACTGGCACAATGCACTGATCGGGCACATGCAGCACAGCGCCCGTGACCCGAATCGCGACCACAACCACGGCAGAATTTATCGTGTGACTTATCCATCGCGACCGCTCGTAAAGCCGGCTAAAGTCGACGGTGCTTCGATTCCGGAATTGCTCGAGAATCTCAAACTCCCTGAGTACCGCACCCGCTACCGCACCCGTCGCGAATTGCGGGAACGCGATGGAGGGGAAGTGGCAAAAGCTGCAGCTGGCTGGGCGAAGAAACAGAAAGACGATCGCCACAAGCTCGAAGCTCTCTGGGTTACCTGGGGTGCCGACGAGATTGATAAGGGTCTGCTCAATCAATTGCTGAAATCGAAAGATCACCGGGTTCGTTCTGCGGCGGTTCGTGTGGCGAGATTTAATGATCACAAGATCGATAATCTTGCGGAAATCCTCGGCGAAGCTGCCCACGATGATCATGGTAGAGTTCGGCTGGAGGCAATCGCCGCAGCCTCTCATCTTCCCGCCGAACAGGGAACAGGCATTTTGGCGATTGCGAAAGCAAAAGGCGTCGACAAATACATCGAGCAGAGCCTCGAGTTTGCGGAAGGCGTATTTTCAGGTACAGCAGTAAAAGGGGAGGAAAAACTGCGTATCAGCGCTCCCGGTCATCTCAGTAAAGCTGATGCAGGTCTGTACCGCATGGGTGGGGAAATCTATGCGAGAGAGGGACATTGCGGAACGTGCCACCAGTCGAATGGTCAAGGGCTCCCGGATGCGGGCTTTCCACCTCTGGCCGGTACAAAATGGGCAACCGGCAGTCCTGAACGTTTGATAAAAATTTCCTTAAAAGGCCTGATGGGTCCAATCGAAGTTAAAGGCAAAAAATATCCAGGTCAGGTTCCGATGACGGCATTTGGAGCATTGTTGAACGATAAAGAACTGGCGGCAGTTCTCACCTATGTCCGGAATTCCTTTGGAAATAAAGCCTCTGCCATTCAGCCTGCTCAGGTGCAAAAGATCAGAGAAGCCACCAAAGACATGTTCGGTTTGTATAATCCCGAAGATCTCCTGAAAGCTCACCCTCACGATGAAGAAACTTCTCC
This sequence comes from Verrucomicrobiales bacterium, assembly GCA_029213025.1. Taxonomy (GTDB): domain Bacteria; phylum Verrucomicrobiota; class Verrucomicrobiia; order Verrucomicrobiales; family DEV007; genus Arctic95D-9. The sequence continues at coordinate 17,722 of JARGOZ010000046.1, read as the reverse complement.
ATCCTCAGCGGCTGCAACGCCGGCACCGGAAAAATCGCAGGGCGGCTGGGAAAATCTCGATGCCTCGAAGTGGCGGAATTTCAAAGGCGAAGGTCTCAATGACAAATGGAAAGTAGCGAACGGTGAATTGACCCTCACGGCGAAAGGTGGCGGCGATATTATCACTAAAGACCAGTTTGATGCCTTTGAGTTTGTCGTGGAATACAAGATCTCCAAAGGCGGCAACAGCGGTTTGATGTTCCATGTCACCGAAGAAGAGGACCGGCCCTGGAAGACCGGTCCGGAGATCCAGATTCAGGATCACATCAATGGCCACGATCCGCAGAAAGCCGGTTGGTTATATCAGCTGTACACAGCGGAGAAAGACGCTTCCAAACCCTTCGGTGAATGGAATGAAATGAGAATATTGGTCACTCCGCAAAAAAATGTTCACTGGTTGAACGGCGTGAAATATTTCGAATACGTCAAAGGATCTGATGACTGGAACAAAAGAGTCGCGGCGAGCAAGTTTGTGAAATTTGCCAACTTCGGCAAGCCGACCAAAGGTCATATCGCCCTTCAGGATCACGGTAACGTTGTTTCGTTCCGGAACATGAAAGTGCGGCGGATAAAATAGATTCCGTTGCGTCTATGGGTGGTGACGAGAGTCGCCGCCCACTGTACCCTGTTGAGTCCCGGATTGTACCCTGTTGAATGCGGGACTGTACCCTGTTTAAAACGGGGTAAATCTGTGTCATTGTCTACTTCATGCTGAAGAAGACTGTGATTGCGATTGTGGCATGCGCCCTGATTTGGGTCGCAATGATCTATTTTTGGCAGGACCGGATGATATATTTCCCCCGTGGTTACGCTTCCAATTCCCGGCTGTTTAAAAAGGTTGATACGGTGAAGTATTTATCCGGAGATTGCGTGCAGGTGTCATATCTCTATCCGGCCGGGCGGGAGCAGACTCCGCAAAAGGTATGGTGGCTTTACGGAGGGAACGGTAGCACAGCGCTCGATTGGATTTCCATGCTGGAGACAACGCGGCTGCCGGAAGACTGTGTTTGTGTGTTGGTCGATTATCCGGGTTACGGAAGATGTAGCGGCAAACCCGCGCCCGATGCAATCTTCACTTCGGTGGAAACGCTCCACAGTAAGCTGTGCGAAAGGTGGAATCTGGAAGGGGCAGAACTGTCGCGCCGGTCGGGAACGCTCGGGCATTCCCTGGGCGCTGCTGTGGCATTCAGAACGGCAGCTCATTTCCGAATGCCGGTAGTCATTGCGGTTTCACCATTTACGACAATGCAGGAGATGGCTCAGCGCCGGGTCGGCTTTCTTCATGTGTTACTGGAACATCCCTACGATAACCGGGAGTCTGTTACGCGTCTGGTCGGTCAGAGTCCACCGGCGGAAATTCAAATTTTTCACGGCACGAGTGACAGTTTGATACCGGCGTCAATGGGCAGGGAGTTGGCTGAACTGGCCGGGTCGAAAAATGCGGTATTCCACCCGGTCCGCGGAAGAGGGCATAACGATATCATTCACCACATTCGGGAAGAGTTGCTTGAGCAGATAAAAGGCGGCAGGTGAAAATTCTCAATCTTCGTCTTCGTCGTTCAGGGCTGACGGTCCTATGTGACGTATACTTCTGCCCTGATTAATGTATACCGTTTCCTCACCGATATTGACCGAGTGGTCGCCGACCCGTTCCAGGCAGCGTACGATAAAAATCAGATTCAAATAGGTACGGAGGTTCTCAATATCCTCCTCCATGAGTGTCGTGTATTTTTTGATCGCTTTCCGATGCAGTTTGTCGAGAACCTGGTCTCTTTCAAACAAAGTCAGAGCGAGATTGGCGTCGTCTTCGGCGAAAGATTTTACCGCATCTTTTAGCAAATTTGCGGCGAGTTCGTAGATGGGGCCGATCAAATTTACCTCCTGCACGGCGTCTTTTTTCAGGACTTTCCGCGCCCGGCGTGCGACATTTTCCGCCTGGTCGGAAATCCGTTCGAGGTTCGCTGAAATTTTCATTGCTGCGACAACCATACGGAGATCAGTTGCGACCGGGTTAAATCGGATCAGAATCTCCATTCCTCTCTGATCGATTGCTCTTTCCAGTTGATTGACTTCTTCATCTTCGGCAATCGCGTCGTTACAGAGATCCTCATTTCGATTGAGAAGACCGGTTACAGCGCTGCCCAGATTTTGTTGTGCGACACTCGCCATGGTCAGCACTTCTTTTCGCGTATTTCTCAGTGAATCCTCGAAATCGCCGAGCGTATGTTTCAAATCAAGCATTTTGGGGCGGGGTCGCAGCTACTAAGATACGGATACTGTTGAGTTTAAGGTCATGCAATCAACAAAGTATTACCCAAAGCGGCCGCTAATATAATCTTCGGTCTGTTTTTTCGCCGGATTCGTGAACAGTTTTGAAGTCAAATCATACTCGATTAGTTCGCCGAGGTAGAAAAATGCGGTGGAATCCGATACCCGGGTGGCCTGCTGCATATTGTGGGTAACGACCACCACCGTGTAGTCCTCGCGCAGGGTGGTGATCAATTCTTCAACCACGGTCGTTGCTACCGGGTCGAGAGCGGAGCATGGCTCATCCATCAGAATGACACTGGGCTGAACTGCAATCGTTCTCGCTATGCAAAGTCTCTGTTGCTGTCCCCCGGACAGAGAAAGGGCGGACTCTTTGAGCCGGTCCTTTACCTCATCCCAAAGGGCGGCGCGTTTGAGGCTTTCTTCGACAATTTCATCGATTGCCGTTTTGTTGCGTTCCCCGCCAATTCTGAGTCCGAAAGCGACATTCTCGTATACGCTCTTCGGGAAAGGATTGGATTTTTGGAACACCATGCCGATCTCTTTGCGCAGAAGTATCGGGTCGACCCTGGGGTTGCTTACATCCGAACCCATGATTTTAATCGAGCCCGCTGTGATTTTTGCAGTCGCGATGGTGTCATTCATCCGGTTAAAACAGCGCAACAGAGTAGATTTGCCGCAACCGGAGGGCCCGATAAACGCAGTTACTTTGTTTTTAGGGATGTTCAGATTGATATCACGCAGGGTATTTGTCTTACCCAGATCATAACTGAACGAAAGATTTTCGACTTCAATTACAGCCTCGTTGGCGAGTTTCTCATCTTCGGAATTGTTCTTATCTCTGGCTGAAGTCATTTCAGAGCTGCTGCGATTTTCATTTACAACGGGCATAATTGATGGATTGCCTAAACTTTACCATTTTAATTTCTTCCGGATTCGCATTCGTAAGATCACCGAAGTGGTGGCCAGCGCCATGACGATGAGCATAAACACCAGAACGGCCCCGTCCTGCATGGGGCGAACCAGATCCGATTGCGGAATTTTGGCGGACAGGATGTAGATGTGGTAAGGCATCGCCTCACAGCCACGCTGGAAAAATTCACCGACCTTCCAGACACCCTCTTCGCGAAGTCCTACCCATGGCAGATTGCCCGTCGCAAAAGCTCCGGTATACATGATGGGTGCGGTTTCACCGGCGACCCGCAGTATGCCCAGGACGGATGCTGTCAACATGCCGGGCAGGGCATAGGGAAGAACCGATTTGCGTACGGTTTGCCACTGCGTGGCGCCGAGTGATAAAGCGGCGTCTCTGAATCCCTGGGGCACGGCGCGGAGAGATTCTTCACAGGCCGTGATCACAATCGGCAACACCATACAAGCCAGGGTGCATCCCGCAGCAATCATGGAAGGCTCCCATCCCTGAAACGAAAGCCAGAGTCTTCGCTTCAGTTTGAGCAGGGGGCGTAGTTTGGAGATCAGGGCTTCCTCTTCAACAGTCCTCGAACTTTGATAGAAAACTTCCGGGCTTTGCGAATCGCGCATTGATTTGATCGTAGCGAGATCATTTTCGATATCCACCCAGGTCGGTTTGGTGGCATCGATTTCATACTGTTTTACCCGTTTTACTATAGCACCCCGGGCGTTGAATACCGAAAACTCCAACCCGTCATCTGCTTTGTGAACGATGATCTTCCGTGAGCCGCTGTCAGGAGGAGTGTCGGCCATATCAATGCGGTATCCTTCATCCGCGAAATTCGATGGATACATCCATGTAGGGATTTCCCATGCTTTGGCAGACCGTTCAGCCGGTGCGCTCTTGGTGATCACAGGAAAGAAATAGCAAAAGAAAGCGAGGCCAAATAAACCGAAAACAATAGAGGGTACCCCGGCCAGATTAATAATCGCAAGCCTGACTACTTTTATAAAGGGGCCTCTTTTGCTGTATTCGCTGAGATAGACCGCCGCCGCGATGCCTGTAGACATCGCCAGAACGATACAAATCAAAACCAGAAAGAGTGTGCCGATCAAAGGACTTTTGATTCCGCCCCCGGAATAGTTGGCACTCTGTTTGGATAGAATGATACCATTGGGATTCTCTTTCTGGTATTCGCGAAATTCCTGGCTGGAGAGCCGGTGATACTTTTCGTTTTCATCGTAAAAGCCGAACAGAATCTTCGGCCTTTCGGTGAGAAAACTGATGCCCTCCTTCGCGAGAACCGGTGCTCCGCGAACGACGATTCTGCCCATGATCAGCAAAAAGGAAAGGATCACAAGGTAGGTCGCTCCCCGGAGAATTAGAGTTGCGATCAACTCGGCACTTACGCGACCTTTCTTTCTTTCAAATTTCGAATCCATTTCGTCCTAACCAGGGTGAGTCTGATATTTGTTGAGGATTTTCTGACCTATAAAATTGATCAGCAAAGTGATAAAAAACAGTACCAGGCCGACCATAAACAGCGCCCGGTAATCCACCGAATCCTTTGCCGCCTCACCCAGACTTTGCGCGATGATACCCGTCATGGTATGACCGGGTTCGGTAGCAGCTCCTAATCCTTTTGAAAAATCGGGTATGGCGATTCTGTTTCCTGCGATCAGCAGGACCACCATTGTTTCGCCGATGACTCGACCGAACCCCAGCAAAACAGCTGCGATCACCCCGCTCAGGGAGGCGGGTAAGATTACCCGGAAAGCGGCCTGAGTGCGCGTCGCACCCAGTGACAGGGCTCCGTCACGGAATGAGGTGGGTACATTGTTCAACGCGTCCTCGGCGAGTGTAAAGATGATAGGCACAGACATAAACGCCAACAGCAGGCCGGCCAGTAACATATTCAGCCGTGACTCAATCGGAAAACCCGGTAACCACGACAGGAGAGGGGAGTGACTGGCTTCCTTCAGCAGGTGGCCGACGACAACTATACCTAAAAATCCCAACACGACCGATGGGATCGCACCGATGAATTCTATAGTTGGCTTAAGAAAATTCTGTTCTTTAAACGGGGCGATTTGATTGACATAAACAGCCGCTGCGATCGATATAGGAACCGCGATGGAGAGGGCGATAACAGAGATGACGAGGGAGCCCGTGAACATGGGCATGATTCCGTAGCGGTCCTGGATTTGGCTGTTGTTGGTCCATTTTTTTCCGAGGAAGAAGGCCGCCGCCGTTTCGGTCCAGCCCCACGGCTTATCATACTTCCAGTCATCGAGCTTACTACCGGTCTTCTCGAGACTTTTGATATCCTCGTAAAAGGTTTTCTGAAAGTTCTCGAGTTCTTCTTTCGCCGCTTCCGTTTGTAACGTTTCCGGATTCGGCAATTGGGCCAACGCGATTTCGCCTTTTTCCCTCAATTCTCTAACCGCTTCGTTATATCGTTCGGTAAAATCGTAAACCTTTCGGGCTTCTTTATCGAAAGGAAATGATTTTACGAAATTGCCCGCCTCCCTGGAAAGCTGCCGGATCATTTTATCAGAGCCTTTTTCGAAACGGGTCAGATCAAAGAGCAGCGTTCGCATGTCCGGGTCCATCGTCCCCGCCGGAACTGCTTTTGGGAATGCGTCCAACTCGTCTCCACCGGTTTGGAGGACCTCGATAAAACTGGCGTAGTTTCCGGAGACGTTATTGACGATGCTCTCCACCTTATCCCGCGTTTCCGGGGAAAGCGCGTCATAGGCAGCACCGTCCGGTTTCAATTCAAACAGAGCTTCGGTGAACCGGAATAAATAAAAGATTCTCGCGTATTCGTCGAAATACTCCGCCTCGGCGATTATTTTCAGAACTGCGCCGTACTTCGCCTGGCGGACATCCGGATCGTCTGAAGCAAGCGCGACATTCACCTGGCCCTCAATTTGGCGGGGAACAATTTCATTCGAATTAGCTCTGTCCCTTGTGCTCCTGCTCTGATCGGAAGCTTCTCTCCAGATTTGGTCCAGAGGGGCGGCGATATCGGTTTTGAATGTGGTGAAATTCTTTCGAATCAACTCAGACTCAACCGAAGCTGATTCCCAAACCGTGTCGTAATTTTGCTCAATTTTTTCGTAATATTCCGCTTCGCCCCGGTCCTCAAAATCGAGATTTACTACGGCATTAATAATTTCTTTCCGGTCGTTTGCTTCGAGAGCGCGGAGTTCAATCACGCGGGGTCTGCCCAGCACCTTTGAAGTAGAGATCCGATTTTCCAGCCAGGGGCGTTTTGCATCGATCTTGTTTTGTAATTTCAGAACGATTTGGTCCAGCTTTTGCGCACGGCTGGAGCCGGCGTCGGGTTCACTTCTTCGTTGCTTGATGGCGTCGCGCAAAATCAGCAGCGAATCGCCAAGCTCTCTTTCGGCGAAGATGCGGGTGGCTTCGTAGGCTGACATCAATTCCTGGTTGCGCCGGTTCGGCCACGCCAACTCGGCCTGGTAGGCCCGGTTGAGTGCACCGGTATTGATTTTGTATTGTTGGTAGGAGTCTTCAATCCAGGTGAAATATTCGAGACCTGACTTCCGGTACAGTTGGAGTTGTTTGTGGTGACTGGGGAAAAACAGCCAGGCTTCCTTAAGCAGAAAGGCACAAATCAGAACGAGAATAAAGACCGCTAGACTGGCATTCCCACCAAAGAAATATTTGATGAATTCCTGCCGCCCGAGTCCCAGAATACGGAACCCGTCTTTATTTTTGTGAAACCTCATGATTTGCCGATAGCGGGATTTTTCGCGCATTCTAGCGAATGAAACCCGGTTTTGCTACCCCTTCTTTCGATCCGAATGATTTCGAAACCTTGCTGCGCTGTATACCAGGATTGAAAAAATGCACTCCGCTCCGGAGTGCATTCGAAAATTATCTGCCGCCTTCAAAAAGATTTATTTGTGCGGAATAAATCCGGTGTCCGAAATAATATGCTCAGCTTCATCGGAGTTCTTGGCCCAGTTGAGGAACTTTCTCACGGTTCCAGTCGGTTCTCCGACCGTGTAGTAGTAAAGCTCCCTTGATATCGAGTAGGAGCTTCTATTTTGATCGGCAAAGACAATTCCATCGACCGACAGTGTTTTGACGCCTTCTTCAGAAGCGTAGGCTTTTCCGATGTAACCGATACCGTATTTATTGCCGGCCACTTCGGTGGCGATCTGGCGGTTCCCCTCCATCTTTTGGGTGTTGGATCCGTAATCCCGGCTGGCCAGCACGAGTTTCTGGAACGAAGCGTAAGTGCCGGACGTTTCGTTCCGGGTGTAAACCACAATTTTTCCGGGCCTGCCGCCCACTTCCGACCAGTCTGTAATTTCACCGGTAAAAATCGCTTCGATCTGCTGGAGAGTCAGGTCGTCGATTTTGTTTTTTTCATTCACGATGATCGCGATCATATCAATCGCTGCGATGTGCTCAACAAGGTCACGTCCACGCGCGGAAAATTTTTCCTTTTCCGAAGGTTCAACCGACCGGCTGGACGCTCCGATGTCAGCCGTCCCCGCTTCAAGATTGGTAAAAGCGGAAGACGAACCTTTATCTTCGATTTCAAAAGTTACCTTGTTGCCGGCCGCATTGTAAGCTTCAGCGAGCCGTGGCATGAGCTTGGCGTTGATGGTATCGGAACCTTTCACGGCAATCTTTTCCTGGGCATGTAAAGCCAATCCAACGAGGGTGTATATTATAGCTACATAAATAATGGTTCTCATTATGGGTATAGGTTTAGCATAAGGTTATAGGGGGGAGGTTTACGCGATATCGTAACGCTAAAGAAACGCAAGATCGGCTGAGTATTCAACAATTCCCGGGTGGCATTGTTGTCACTCTTCTTTCTACAGCCCGGCTTATAGAAAGGAACGGAAAAATTACCGGAAATCCGTTCGCTTTGATCGTTCACCTTGAGAATTCACGCTGGCATAAACCGGCAGTTTCTGCTTCATTTTGAAAAATATGTTCCGTCACTCCATTTATCTCACCTTTGTTTTGTTTTCCTGTCTGGATTGCCGCCTGGCTGTCTCGCAGGAAGAAAATGATGCGCCTCCACCTGTTCCCGAAGCGGATAATCGCCCGAATATGGTTCTGATCATTGCCGACGATATGGCGTGGGATGATTGCTCCGCTTATGGTCACGAGTCGATACCGACGCCGAATATTCAGCGTCTCGCTGATGAAGGCGTGAAGTTCGAGAAGGGATTTGTAACGATCAGTTCCTGCAGCCCGAGTCGGGCCAGCATCATTACCGGGCAGTACCCGACCTCTACAGACGCGGATGAGCTGCACTGGCCTCTACCGGAGGAAAAGATCACTTTTGTCGAGAAGTTGAAGGAATCGGGGTATTGGACCGGCGCTGCCGGGAAGTGGCACCTCGGGGAAGCGGTTAAGGATCGTTTTGATAAAGTGATCGAAGTCGATACTTCGGGATTTCAACTTCCCACCGGCGCGGCGGCGACGAGCGGGAAATTCAAGGAAACCTTAAGCGGTGAAGCGCAAAGCGGCTGTGCCGACTGGATGCAACTGATGGATGATCGCGAAAAAGAGAAACCGTTTTTCCTGTGGCTCGCTGCACTGGATCCTCACCGTCCCTACCATGATGATATCGTGCCGAATCCGTCCACGGCGGAAATGGTGAAGATTCCTCCCTATCATCCCGACACTCCGGAAGTGAGGAAAGATTACCAGCGATACTATGACGAGATAATTCGCCTCGATAAATATGTGGGACTGGTTCTGGATAAGTTGAAAGAGCAGGGTGTGGATGACAACACCATGGTTTGTTTTATCTCGGATAATGGACGGCCTTTTCCCAGGGACAAAACGACTCTATATGACAGCGGGATTCGTTCTCCCTTTCTTGTGCGCTGGCCTGATGTGATCGAGGCCGGCGGAGTTTGCGGCGAACTTGTCAGCACAGTTGATTTGGCCCGTACATTTATGGAGATTGGTAAATTGGACAGTATCAGTCCGGTTTTCAAAGGGCGCAGTTTCCTGCCACAGCTGGTTGATCCAGCCAAGCCAGGGAGAGAGTACATCTACGCGGAGAAAAACTGGCATGACTTCGAAGACCATGCCCGGGCTGTTCGCAATAAACGGTACAAATACATTAGGAACTATTATGACGATTTGCCGCTGACGCCGCCTGCTGATGCTGTGAGAAGCCCCACCTATGAAGAATTAAAACGGCTTGCCCGGGAAGACGCTCTGCTGCCTCATCAATTGGGCTGCTTTGTCACTCCCCGCGACAAAGAGGAACTCTACGACACAGTGACGGATCCATTTGAACTGAACAATGTCGCTGCCGATCCGAGATTTGCGTCCGTAGTCCTTGCGATGCGGGCTGCTCTTAAAGGCTGGGAAACGACCAACGAAGACGGCCCTCCGGCACTCCGGACAGCGGATGAATTTGATCGGGTCACCGGGCTACCCACACCGGCCAGGGTTCGTCCGAGACGGACCAAAGCGCAAATGGTTGAGATGAAGCTGACTGCACCCTGATTCGTATCCCGTTATCTTTATTATTATGATGAAAAAACTGTTAACTATTCTCGCTGTAGGTCTTCCGTTCATGTTGCCGGCCGCTGATTTTTCGTGGCACGACACCGGGGGCCTTCACATTGATCTCGAATACAAAGGCAACCCGGTAGTTCGATATCAATACGAACCGATTGACGAAAGCACCCCGGAACGCAGGCACGATACCTACAAGCCGTTTTATCACGTTTTTGATTCTTCCGGCGAAGGATTTATCACCAAAGGTCCCGGCGGTAAATTTCCCCATCACCGGGGGATTTTTTACGGCTTCTCGCGTTGCAGCTACACCGATGCAGAGGGGACAAAGCATGAAAAGATTGATACCTGGCATTGTAAGAAAGCCCATCAGGTACATCGCAAAATCCTCGATCAAACTGCCGGTGACGACGCGGCGTCTCTCACCTCTGAAATTGCCTGGATAGATAATGAAGGTAAAGAGTTCGCGACGGAGGCGCGGACCCTGACATTCAGCTACAACGACAAAAATGATCTCGTTGTCGATTTCAATACCGTTCTCACCCCAAAAGTTCCCTCGATGAAAGTCGATGGCGATCCTCAGCATGCCGGATTCCAATTTCGGGCTTCCAATGAAGTTTCCGAAAAAACGGCGAAACAGACCTACTACATTCGCCCCGGTACCGGAAAAGCGCAGGAGGGAGCGACCATCAACTGGAGCGCGAAACTCGATAACGAAACAACAACAAATCTTCCCTGGAAAGCGATGAGCTTTGTTACCGGAGGCAAAAGATACACCGTTGCCTACATCGACAGTGAGAAAAATCCCAAGCCGGCCCGGTTCAGTGAAAGGGACTACGGGCGCTTCGGTTCTTACTTTTTCAAAGAAATCACTCCTTCCGAGCCGTTACAGGTTCAGTACAAACTGGTCATTCGTCAGGGGGAAATGACTCCCGCCGAAGTGGAAGCGATCCCGGCTCCCTGACGGTTTGTTGAATCTAATGTCCGACGAAGATAAAAATCGCGAAGTGAGCGAATTGCTCAAGAAAGTGCGCAAAATTGAACTGCGCACCCGCGGCATGGTCCGGGAAAGTTTCGGTGGCGAATATCACAGTTGTTTCAAAGGCGAGGGGATCGATTTTGAGGATTTCCGGGAATACCAGCATGGCGACGAGGTCCGGGCCATTGACTGGAATGTCACCGCTCGAATGGGGGCTCCCTATATCAAAAATTTCGTCGAGGAACGCGAGCTGTCGGTCTACATCTGTGTCGATATCAGCGCCTCCGGGAATTTTGGCAGTGTGGAGTTGAGTAAGCGCGAACTCATGGCAGAGGTGGCGGCTCTCATGGCGTTTTCCGCGATGCAAAATAAAGACAAGGTGGCGCTGGTGTTGTTTACCGATGATGTAGAGCTGTACCTGCCTCCGAAGAAGGGCATCGGTCATGCCCTGCGTCTGATTCGGGAAATCCTGCACTACGAACCCTCAGGGACCAAAACAGCGCTGAAAGCACCCTGCGATTTACTGAAAAATGCGGTCCGGAAACGTTCTCTCGTTCTGATGTTATCGGACTTTTTGTTTCAGGAAGACTACAGCAAAGTTTTGAAAAGCGTCGCCCGGAAACACGATTTGGTGGCTCTACAGGTGGTTGATCCGGCTGAACTGGCACTGCCGGCGGTCGGGTATGTGCGGATGGAGGATCCGGAGACCGGGAATCAGGTTGAAATCAATACTTCCAATCCCCGGTTACGCCGGGCTTACTCCAAATTGTCCGCCGAATGGCAGGAAAATCTGACTACCACATTTGCCCGGCTCCGAATCGATCATCTCACTCTGCAAACCGACCAGGATTACCTTCCGGTGATGCATCGCTTTTTCAAAGGGCGTGGCCACCTCGTTTCCTGAGTTTAGTTTTTCTTTTTCTTCATCGGAGTGACCGGTTTGATCATTACGATGTCGGTATCGTTGTTTTGTTTGGCCCCTGGAGTGGATCTTCCGTCTTCGATGTATTTGGCGAGCAGAGTTTTTAGTTCTTTAACCTTTTCCGGATTCGAGCCCTGGAGATTGTTTTCTTCGCCCGGATCTTTCGCCAAATTATACAACTGAATCGCCGGGTACTTCGATAAATCAACCCGGCCGGGGCGCGGCTCGCTCCAGCCGCCTGAACCGGGGCAAAGCAGTAGTTTCCAGTCTCCCTGGCGAATCGCGAACTGGCCGCCGATTGACTGGGAAACCAGAGCTTCGCGGAGAGG
>JARGOZ010000046.1:0-5728 GCA_029213025.1 Verrucomicrobiales bacterium | reverse complement strand
AAAGCAGGCAGAAAAGATACGCTGTCTTCTCCTGCTGTTTCCGGATAGCTTCCGCCGGTGATTTCCGCCACAGTAGCGAGAAGATCAAACTGCCCAACGGTTTGATTGGAAACAGATCCGGCCTTCACCTTTTCCGGCCAGCGCGCCACAAAAGGTACCCGGTGACCGCCTTCGAAAAGATCGGCTTTATGCCCGCGGTAAATGTAGTTCTGGTCGTGTCCGGCCGCCTCCAACTCAGGGATGTTTGCCTGCGGCGAGCAGCCGTTATCGGTAGTGAAAACAATCAGTGTGTTTTCGGCAATGCCTTTATCATCGAGCGCTTTCAATACCTGGCCAACGGTATCATCCACCTGCATGGTGAAATCTGCGTATTTGTTGATACCGCTTTTTCCCTGCCACTCTTTTGTCGGCGAAATCGGCGTGTGCGGGGCGTTGAGCGGAAAGTATATAAAAAACGGCGAGTCGCCGGAGTGGTTGGTTATGAAATTTACCGTCTCTTTGGTGATTTCCGGAAGCACATCGATATCCTCAAAATTTGGACCGGCAGGTCCTTTCCGGTGGAAAGCTTTTTCCACAGTGGCAATTTCCGTTGCCACTTTGTCGCGGATATATACATACGGCGGCATGTCGAGGGAGGCGCTGATCCCGAAAAAATGATCGAAACCCACATCGCAGGGCCCTGTTTTGATCGGCTTTGAGTAATCCACATTCCAGCCACCGGCAAACTGCTTGCTGAAGTTCCCTTCATCGTTAGCCAGGCTTCCGTCTTTCAATTGCCAGTAGAATCCCAAATGCCATTTGCCGATGCATGCGGTGCGATATCCCTGACCTTTTAGAAAACCGGCCACAGTCAGTCGATCCTCCGTAATCAAAGGCGCGGAATAGCCCCCGAGAACGCCCTTTTGCAAACGGGTTCGCCAATGATATCGGCCCGTAAGAACAGAGTATCGAGTCGGTGTGCACACTCCTGAAGAGGAATGACCGTCGGTAAAAATCATTCCCTCCCTGGCAATGCGATCTATGTTCGGAGTTGGAATTTTACTTTCCGGATTGAGGGCTGACACATCGCCGTAGCCTTGATCATCCGCGAGAATGAAAACAATATTCGGGTTCCCGGCCCCGATTACCACGAGCTGGGTTCCGAGCAATAGCAGCGTGCAAAAGAAAAGAGATCTGAACATGGTCTGACTGAAAGCGAAACCTTCATCAAGCGAAAGGTGCCTCTTTGTGCCCTTCCAGTACAGAGATTTCTGTGCATGTTCAGGGATCTAACAATGAAATATCTTTCTATCATCATTACGAGCCTGGCGATTACCGGCCTGGGCCACGCCGAAGAATCTGTCGACATTGAAAAATACCGCTCTGAAGTGGTCAAAAAGTGGGAGTCTGAGATCCAAAAACTGGAAGAGAAGGACAAAACGGAAGTGCATCCGGATGACAGCATTCTGTTTGTCGGCAGCTCAAGTATCCGGATTTGGAATTCCATCGCCGCGGATCTTGCGCCCTATCATCCGATCCAGCGTGGATTCGGAGGTTCCAAATTTTCCGATGTCGCAATTTATGCCGACCGCTTGATCACGCCTCATCAATTCCGGGCTGTGGTTTTGTTCGTCGGTAACGATATCGCAGGAAATGAAACCGACAAAACCCCGGAGGAAGTGGCGGCTCTGTTTTCATTTGTTCACCGCAAAATCAGGGCTCACAATCCGGAGGCGGCTGTTTTTTACATAGGTGTCACTCCCACCGCATCGCGCGCCAAAGTCTGGGACAAGGCAAAAGCAGCCAATTCATTAATTCGGGAAATTTGCCTGAAAACCGACAACACCTGGTTTATCGGCACGGAAAGCATCTTTCTCGATGGCGAGGGAAATTCCAAAACCGGGCTGTTCAAGAGCGACAAACTTCATCTCAACGAAGAGGGATATAAGTTATGGGCCGCTGCGATAAAGAGCCATCTCGACACCGTCTTCAACGGGGCAAATTGACCAATTGTACCCTGTTGAATCGCGGACTGTACCCTGTTAAGTCAGGGACTGTACCCTGTTGAATCCGTTGATTATCCGGCGAAAATAACCAGACCTTTGGACGAATCCAGTGCTTTCTTTAGCGCCGCAACCTGCTCACTGAATGGCACCGCGATCACCATTCCGTGTTTAGCGAAGAATTTGTCCAGTCCCGCCGGATCGATTTTTTCGAGATGAGCCAGGACATTCCTGACAGAATCCGGCGAGAGAGCTCCAAAAAGTACCTCAGCCGGTTCTTCTTTTACCAGTTCATTGACCGGGCCGAAATTAAATTCCTCGGTCTCCATAAGCCCAAGTTGTTTCCAGGCAGAGCAGAAGTGATCCCAGTCCGGGCTGTCGGCGAATGTCCGGTCCCGATACCAGTCGCTGAAATCCTCCAGCAATTCCCAACTCGCTACGTGATAGTGAATTTCATCGGGAAACTCGATTTCCTCGGTCTGGGCGTCTTTGAAAAAGGAGTCGGCAAAGTCATCTTCAGATTTGGCGGAATCCCAAAGCTGCACAGTGGTTTCCCAGTTACAGCGGCAAAAAGAATTTTCAATCGACATAAAGACAGAAGGCTTTTTGAAACAAAGCAAGACATTGGAATTACACAACGTAAAAAGCCTTGGAAATCTGAAACATAGAGATTTTGGGATTCTATGCGAGTCGTCAGTTGACAATCCTGCCAGGAGGGATTACAGGTCCCGTCCTTTTTTATAAATAATTTTCGAGTGCAATGGCAACTACAGAAGTAATTCTCAGGGAAAAAGTCGACGGTCTCGGTGCCGAGTCGGACATCGTAAAGGTGAAGCGCGGTTTCGCCCGTAACTTCCTGTTGCCTCAGGGGAAAGCTTTTGAGGCAACCCGGGGAAATCTTCGTCACATCGAGCACCTCAAAGAGGTTCGTAAGGCTCGTGAAGCTGAGGAATTGAAAGATGCCGAGCGTACCGCAGAGAAGTTGAGAAAGCTTCGTCTCAATATCGAACTGTCCATCGGCCAGGGCGGCAAGGCTTTTGGTTCCATCACAACGACGGATATCGCCGCTCTCATCAAGGAGAAAAGCAAGTCTCTCGACATTGACCGTCATCAGATCCAGCTGGACAAGCCGATCAAGTCACTTGGAACATACGAAATTCCGGTCAAAGTTCACGCTACTCATCCCGCCAGCATCTCGCTTCGCGTAATCGCTCCGGAGAAGGAAAAGCAGGACGATAAAGATAGTGATTCTTAACATTCGGATATTGATAAAAGCAATTTTATCTTAATATTCGTTGCACTTTAAAGGCGGTTCGTTTACCAAACGAGCCGCCTTTTTTTTGTTTCTTTGAAACGGGAAATGGCAGAATTTTGAACACGTTTTTACAGCATGCCGAATTCAGCAACGCCCAACACTTCCCATCAGGAAAAGTCCCATCACGACCCCCATTACAATTCGGAAGGGGATTCGCTGAAAAACGGCCCTTCGAAATGGAAAGGTAAGGGGAAAAAGAATGATCACATCAAGCCTGGCAGCGCGGAAGACATATTGCGCTCCATGCCGGTGGATGCTGATGCGGAGCGTGCTGTGCTCAGTTGTATGCTCAAAGACCCCACGAACATCATTCCCATGGCGGAGAATGTTCTGAAAAGCCCGGATTTCTTCTACATTCCGGCTCACAAAATCATTTTTGAAACCATCATCTCGCTCTACCGAACCCAGCAGGGCGGAAAGTTGGATGTGATATTGTTGAACTCGGAGCTCCAGGATCAGGAGTTGATGGACCGGGTGGGCGGCCCGAAATTTGTCGCTGACCTTCTCGACGATGTTCCGACCACGGCCATGTTTGGCCCCTACGTGGAAGTCCTGAAAAAGAAATTCATCCTCCGGCGGGTGATTTCGGATTGTACCAAGTGTGTAGCTGAAGCTTACGATCATCCGGAGAATGCAGCTGTTTTCCTCGACGGTGTGGAAAAATCGGTCCTGAAAATCCGGGATGAAACCGAAAACCAGGCGGAGATCAAGAACATGAAAACAAGTGTTATGAACGTGGTTCAGACACTTGAACAAATCATGAACGGGGGAGTTTCTCTCGGTCTTATGACAGGCTTCAAAGACATCGATAAAATGACCAACGGGCTTCACGGAGGGGAAATGATCGTTGTAGCCGCCCGTCCGGCGATGGGTAAAACCTCATTTGTGATGAATATCGTGGAGAACATTGCGATACGGGAGAAAGACCCTGTTCCCAGTGCAATTTTCAGTCTCGAGATGACCGCTGAATCACTCGTCCAAAGGGTGCTCTGTTCCCGGGCAAAAGTTCACATGTCCAAGTTGCGGGGGGGATTCCTCAGTAAACAGGATTTTCCGAAGCTGATGAAAGTAGCCGGGGAAATGGCGGAAGCACCAATTTGGATTGATGATACGCCGGGATTGTCGATCAACGAACTTCGCGCCAAAGCTCGTCGTCTCAAACAGCAGCATAACATTGGATTTATTGCGATTGACTACCTCCAGCTCCTCAAAGCTCCCGATACCGCGTCCAGAGATGGTCGCGAGAAGGAAGTGGCGGAAATTTCCGGCGGAATCAAAGGCATCGCCAAAGAACTGAATATCCCGATCATAGTTCTGGCGCAGCTGAACCGGAATCCGGACGGCAGGGGAGGTAAGCCCAAAATGAGTGACCTTCGTGAGTCCGGTTCAATCGAACAGGACGCCGACCTGGTTGGACTTTTGATGCGGGAAGAATACTACGCGGAAAATGAGGAGGACAGGGAGGAAAAGAGCGGTTCAGCAGAATTCATCATCGCTAAACAGCGGAACGGTGGAACCGGTGAGATTCCTCTCACCTTCGAAAAGGAGTTTATGCGCTTTGGCAACGCCGCGCTCGATCACCATCAGGAATAAGTTATTTCGAACGGGTAACGATCAACTTGCCGGAACGAAACCCGCATTCCGGACACTTGATCCGGCTCCCCGTGGTTTCGATGGAAGCACAGTGCGGGCAGCGTGGGATATCTTTATTTTGGAGCAGCTTTTCGGCGTGATTTTTCGAAAGCATCCTCTCGGTCAAAAATCCCAGAATCGTTGCGGTTACTCCGAGGCAGCCCAGAAAAGCGATGATACCCAAATACCAATGCCCCGATAGCAGACCGGTCAGGAGGGCGGGCACGAGAGAAACGAGAACCGGTGTCAGGCAGCCGGCCATCTGCAGACCATTGATATAATATTTGCGAAATTCGAAAGGCGCGCCGCATTCCCGGCAGTATTTGCGGATGTATTTTACAATCCGACCGTCCTTCATCGCCGATTTGAAAGTGAAGCCGTGCGCTTCCAGACAAATCTTCGCCCCCGGATTGGGGATTATGATATCCGCAGGGTTGTCGGGATGAGACGGTGATGAATCCAGCCCCGTAGGCTTATCCAGCTCGAGCGCCAAATAGCTTTCGGGGCTTGGTTCCGATTTGAAACCACAATGATCACATTTGATTCGGTGAAAATTCGGCATCAGCTTTAAGCGGTAGCATAGTCACGACACCGGTAGAAACAAAACACCGTTTTTTCAACTCCCTGAATCGGACCCTAACTGTAAATTTCCGCGCCTTTTTCTTCGAATTCTTTCGATTTATCCTGCATTCCTTTTTCAATGGCTTCCTGATCGGTGAGTCCCTGCTTTTCGGCGTAGGCCCGAACTTCGTCACTGATTTTCATGGAGCAAAAAGTCGGCCCGCACATCGAACAGAAG
>JARGOZ010000045.1 GCA_029213025.1 Verrucomicrobiales bacterium | reverse complement strand
CACTGCAGGCGCTCGCGCTGCTGAACAATCCGTTCATGACAGCCATGAGCAATGCCCTCGCCAAACGGGCCGGAACTATAGATAAAGCCTTTCAATTTGTCACCGGTCGCAGCGCTTCCCGGGAGGAGGCGGATATGTTGCATACCTATAGCAATCAACACGGACTTGCGGCTGCTTCACGACTTCTTTTCAATCTCAACGAATTCAGCTATGTCGATTGAATCTCTATCCCGCCGCAGCGTTCTTGGTTCCCTTGGCGGAAGTTTTACCGGGCTCGCCCTGACCGACCTTCTCGCGCGGGACGGGACACTGCAAACGACTCATCACCCACCGAAGGCCAAACGTGTCATACAACTTTTCATGGCCGGAGCGGCCAGCCACATCGATTTATTTGATCACAAACCCCAACTCGAAAAAGAGGCCGGAAAACAATGGGACCCCGGGGAGGAAGTCGAACTGTTCCAAAGCTCCCCGGGCGTGAGTCAACCCGGCTACTGGGAATTTACCCGCCACGGCAAATGTGGCAAAGCCCTCGGCGAGCCGGTTTCACCACTGGGGCGGCATGTCGATGACATCGTTTTCGTCCATAATGTCGTCGGGCAAACCGGCGTTCACAGCCAGGGAACACTGCTGCAGACGACCGGTTTCAACCGCCCAGGTTTCCCCAGCGCCGGTTCGTGGGTCAGCTATGGCCTTGGAACGGAAAACGAAAATTTGCCGGGATATGTCGTGCTGCCCGATCACAGAGGATTCGCTTCCAACGGGGTGAAAAACTGGTCCTCCATGTTTTTGCCCGCTCAACACCAGGGCACCGTGATTCGACCGGGAAACAAAGCACCGATTCGCGATCTCTACCGCCCGGAATCCATCACGGCAGCCGCTGACCGGGACGGGTTGCAACTGCTCCACCAACTGAACCGGAAACACGCCGTTTCCCGCCCGGGCGACAGCCGGCTCGAAGCGAGGATTCGCAGCTATGAGCTCGCCGCGAGAATGCAACTCAGTGCGACGGAGGCGCTCGATGTCTCCCGGGAACCTCAGTATATCAAAGACCTCTATGGTCTGGCTCCCGAAGGCCCGGGAATCAGTGATGCGAAAATCAACCGCAGAGCCGAGGCGGAGTTTTTCGGTCGCAAATGCCTTATCGCAAGGAGACTTCTCGAGCGAGGTGTTCGCTTCGTCCAGATTTTCAGTGGCAACGAAAACGGCTTCCCGCGCCGCAACTGGGACTCCCACGAGGATGTCAAACGCGACCACGGCCCCCTCGCGCACGGCATGGCCGTTGGTACCGCCGGATTGATCGAAGACCTGAAGCAACGGGGTATGCTGGAAGATACGATTATCCTCTGGACTACAGAATTCGGACGGATGCCCTGCGCGCAGCGAACTACAGGTAGAGATCACAATCCATTTGTATTTACCAACTGGATGTGTGGAGGCGGAATCAAAGGAGGAGTCTCCCACGGGGAAAGCGATCAGTGGGGATTTAAACCTCTTGACCGGAATAATCCGACCGAGGTGTATGATATCCACGCCACACTACTTCATCTACTCGGCATCGATCACGAAAGACTCACTGTTCGGCACAATTCCATAGACCGGCGTCTCACCGATGTGCACGGCCGGGTGATCAGGGAAATCGTCACTTAACCCCGAGGTTTTCCTTCATTTTCTTTACATCAGCGGTGGGCAGCTGGCAGGCAAAGTCCTGGCAAATGTAAGCGGTGGCTTTTCCCTCCATACTTTTCTGCTCCTTTGTATAAGGGGCCAACTCTGCCAGAGCTGCCGCATTATCATCATCACGCAACAGAATCACCTTGTTCGGCAAATAAGCTTTCCGGATCTCTTTAACCATCGCGGCGACATCTGCCGCCCCCTGCTTTCCGCAAATCACAATTTCGTGTCCCGGTCCATGCTGAAAGTCAATCCCGCACAACACCAGCGGGTACACACTGGCACTTTTCGGAAGTTCGTTGGAAAAGGCGCGAACTACATCTTCCGCCTGCTGGGCATATTCGTCATCCCCGGTCATGCGGTAGAGCCGGGAAAGATTCAATATCGCTATGGAGTTACCGCCGGGAATCGCTCCTCCATAGAGCTTTTTCGCCCGGACAATCAGCTCCTCGGAATCTGTAGCGGTCATGAAATAGCCTTTGCCTTGTTCATCCTGAAAAAACTTGTCGGTAACCGCCTGCAGTTCGACAGCTTTCTTTAAGTAGCGGGTTTCAAAGGTGCTCTCATATACATCGAGCAAAGCCCAAATCATAAAACTGTAGTCTTCGAGATGAGCCGTTAGCCCCGCCTCGCCCTGCCGGTATCTTTTCAGCAAACGGCCCTCGTCGGTGAGCAACTTATCCAATACAAAATCCGCCGCCTTTCTCGCAACTTCTATATATTCCGGCTCATCAAAGGCCTGACCGGCCCGGGCGAAAGCGGCAATCATGAGACCGTTCCAGTCGGTCAAAATTTTGTCGTCTTTCTGCGGATGCACCCGGGTTTCCCGGTGCGCATAAAGTTTTTTGCGAAGAGGTTCCAGACGCTCCCGGTCGGCATCGCTGAGAGGTTCCTCGAGATGCGGTATATTGTTGCCGGTTTTGCGATTAGTCGCTTCATCCAGGTAGTTACCCTCTTGCGTCAGATTGAAAGTCCGGGCAAAAAATTCGGCGTCATCTTTGCCTAGCACCGTTTCGATTTCTTTCACGCTCCATACATAGAACTTGCCTTCCACCCCTTCGCTGTCCGCATCTTCCGCGGAATAAAACCCACCTTCGAGACTGGTCATATCCCGTAATACATAACTGAGAATTTCGCGGGCTGTCCGGGAGTAAAATTCGTCCCCCGTTATTTGCCAGGCTTCGGTGTAGGCCATCACGGCCAGGGCTTGATCATAAAGCATTTTTTCAAAATGCGGCACCAGCCAGACCGGGTCGGTCGAATAACGGTGGATTCCGTAACCGACATGATCATAGACACCGCCATAACGCATTTCCCGGAGTGTTTTCTCCACCATTTCGAGGGCTTCGCTGTTTCCGCTTCTTTTGTGATACCGCATCAAATAGAGAAGATTTGTCGGTACCGGGAATTTCGGCCTGGTACTGAAACCACCGTTATCTTTGTCATAGCGTCCTTTAAACTCTTCAAAAGCTTTGTCGAAGATATCGGGTGAAATCGCGCCGCCCGGAGTCGTCGTCATCACATCCCCGAGATGCTGACTGATACGTTCTGCGGTGGTAACTACATTTTCCCGGTCGTCGCGCCAGGATTTCTCTATCTGTTCGAGGATAAACTTGATACCGGGCCGGTTGCCGACTGATTCTTTCGGAAAATAGGTGCCGCAGAAAAAAGGATCTTTATCCGGCGTCATAAATACCGTCATCGGCCAGCCGCCCCCACCGGTCATCGCCTGGGTAACCGTCATATACACTTCATCAATATCGGGACGCTCCTCGCGATCCACTTTTACGGGAATAAAATGTTCGTTAATCAGCTTCGCCACCTCTTCATCTTCGAAGGACTCATGCTCCATGACGTGGCACCAGTGGCAGGTTGTGTAGCCGATACTCAGAAACACCGGCTTGTTTTCTTTTTTTGCCGTTTCGAAAGCCTCTTTCCCCCACGAATACCAGTTAACCGGATTGCGTGCATGCTGAAGGAGATAGGGACTTTTTGAGAATATCAGCCGGTTGAATTCATCGCCGCCGTCCTTCGGCAACTTCGAAATTTCCCCCGGGCTCGGCAACGGCTTTCTAACATGCCCTTCTTCTGCTCCCATGCCCGAGCATACAATAGAAAAAATGAAGGCGAGAACCGGAATGAAGGATTGTTTCGAAGAATTCATTTCGGCACTATCCACCCAAATATTATATTTCGCAGAAAAAGTGGTTGTAGAATGTCAAAGGACTGCTCACATATCAACACATCATGATTTGATGATATGATTCATAAACACAAACAATTTACGATTCTTTGCGGATTCATTTTCGCCGTCGGGCCGCTTGTGGCGCAGGAGCCGGTGGATGCACTCGATACGACCGTGGTCGAAACCACTTCGGCAGCGCCCGCCGTGCCCGCCCCTACAACTGAACAGCGCCCCGCCGCGCCCCGCCCACCGGTTGTT
The DNA here is from genome assembly GCA_029213025.1 of Verrucomicrobiales bacterium. Lineage (GTDB taxonomy): Bacteria > Verrucomicrobiota > Verrucomicrobiia > Verrucomicrobiales > DEV007 > Arctic95D-9. The sequence goes on along the minus strand of JARGOZ010000045.1, from coordinate 38,579 downwards.
GTTGTCGAAAATCCACCTGAAGTTGCCACTACGGTGGGCACCTTGACGCCGAAAGCGGATCTTATTTCTGTCGATACGATCGCTTTCTCCGAGCTGCGTCAGTTTCAGCGGACCGATGTCATCAATACCCTGAGTCGTTCCGCCGGGGTCAGTTTTTCGACCAACGGAGGCCCCGGAACGGTGAGTTCGCTTTTTATTCGGGGGCAGGAAAGTGACCATGCCGTGGTGCTGCTCAATGGCCGGCGACTCCCCGCCGGGCTCGCCGGTCAGTATCAACTGGAATTTCTCGATGTCTCTACTTTGGAATCGGTCCAACTACACAAAGGCGCGGTCAGTTCCATCTATGGCTCCGACGCGCTCGCCGGGGCGCTGGAGCTGCGCACTACCGATGCCAGATTTGTCGAAAACGGCGGAATTTCCAGCTACGTTGAAGGCGGTTCTTTCGATACGTTTCGAACCGGCGGCACACTGACTTTCCGGGACGACCGGCTTGGCGGAGTTTTCGACGTCAGCTCGATATCGACAGACAACCACCGCCCCAATTCTGAATTTACTAACAAAACCCTGCGGGGAAATGTCGCCTACGATCTTACCGATGGCGTTTGGCTGGATTTCCTCGGACAGATCCAGAACTCGGAGATCGGTGTGGCCGGTAGTGAAGTAAACGCATTCGCTCCTTTTCCCGGCAACGAATTGAACCAAAACGCCTCAGTGCTGCTTTCACCCCGACTCACAATCGAGCGGGACAGGTGGGATTTCTCTACTTACTACAGCTACACCGGCAACGAACTCACCGCTACCAATACCGGCTTTAATGATACTTTCCTAGAACAAACCGGGCACGAATTTGAGAGCGTGTTTACGATTCGGCCATCTGATTCAGTGGCACTGTCACTCGGCTCCGGCTACTACAACTATGTTTTTGAGCGAACCTCTCTGACAGCACCGAGCACAGCCCCGCTCGGTTTCAACTACGGTTACGGAAGCGTGTTTGCTCAACTCGATTTCTCACTCCCCCACGAAATCAATCTGCAAACCTCTTTTCGGCACGACGAACACGACTCCTTTTCCAGCAAAGGGACCTGGTCAGTCGGTGCCAACCGTCACTTTGCTCAAAGCGGAACGACCCTTTTCGGCAAGGTGGCAACAGGCTACAAACCTCCCAGTGGACAGGAATACGTGTTCCTCGATGCCTCGGTCTCACCTTCCACTCTGCTTCCGGAAGAGAGCCTGACCCGGGAAATCGGTATTTCTCAGGAGATATTCCATCCGGATACCAAACTCACCGCCACCTGGTTTCACAATGACCTCACCAACCTGGCCGACTCCACTTTCAATCTAGTCACCTTCACCCTTTTTCCCAGCGTCGTCGAAGCGGAGACTGAAGGTTTTGAATTTGAATTCAGCTCACAAATCACCGACCAACTGACCGGCTACGCCAACTACACTTTGCTTGATACAGAAATCACAAAAGGTCAACTCGGCGGTGGATTCTCAGGAGGCCCGGGCGACCGGCTGCCCAGGCGCCCCGGTCACACGGTAAATACCGGGCTTGTCTATTCCAACGATCTCATCAGCTTCGGCGGCGAGCTACAGGGTGTTTACGACCGCTACGACAGCCCGAACGCGCCACGCTATATCAAAGACTATACAACGGCCCGGTTCTTCGGGAACTACAAGGTCAACGACAAGATAGAGATTTACGGCAGGATCGAAAACGCTTTTGACGAACGATACCAATATACCAACGGATACAGCGCGCCCGGTTTCGGTGCGTTTGGAGGATGCCGGATCACTTTCGGAGAATAACAGGTATCACGTCCGCCTGGCATTCTTCGACCGAAACTCCGGCGGGCGCTTTTTGACCCAGCGAACAAATTTTTCGATCTCTTCATTCTCCAGCAAAGCCTCCACGGTGCTGTATTGCCGGGCGAGTTCAGCCTCCGTGAAAAGGCTGTGAATTTTGCTGTGACAAATGACATGCATCACAGCGATCGGCCCGTGTTTTCCGCCTTTTAATTTGGGCACAAGATGATGTTTACTCTCCAAATTGGGAGGTATCGGCCTCTGGCATAACGGGCAGATTTTCCAGGATTCTTCACTCATCACAACACCTGACAGGGTACAATTTTCCGGCTGATCGATAAATGATTTTCTTCAAAAAACATTCCCTGATTTTTTATCAGGCGTTTCCGGTCTACACTGCGCTCTGTTATGAGCGCACTTCCCCACGGCCTACGTTATATTTGTCTCTTCGATGGAAAAGGTGGACTATCCGGTTTCGATCCATCCGAGCTGGAACAATGGACCCCGGAAAAGGGAGTAATATGGCTGCATTTTGACCTGGAAGATCCTGCCGCTGACACATGGCTGCGCAACCGCGATGACCTTGAACAGGTCGCTGTCGATTCGTTACTGACCGTCGAATCGCGCCCCCGGCTCACGAGAATCGGCGACGGGGCGCTCGCCGCTTTCCGGGGTGTGAATTTGAACGAAGGAGCCACACCGGATGACATGATTGGAGTCCGGATTTGGATCGATGGAACCAAAATCATTTCCACATTCCGACGCCATCTTTTTTCCGTCGAAGATATACACAACAATCTTGTTTCCGGAGACGGGCCGGAAAACCCGGGTGCTTTTTTAGCTGCTCTTTCTGAAAAGTTGGTCTCCCGGTTGAGCGAAACCGTCGATAATCTGGAAGACGTTATCGGCGAACTGGAGGCCCAGTTACTGGAAACAACCAGCCGGGAAACGAGATTTGCACTCGCCAATGTGCGCCGCCAAACCATTGCGCTGCGCCGGTATATGGCTCCGCAACGGGAGGCGCTGGCATCGTTGCTGGCCTCGAAGATCTCCTGGCTAGGAGACCGTGATCGACTGGAGATCAGGGAGACCTCCGACCGCTTAATCCGAAACCTGGAAGACCTCGATGCGATCCGGGAACGCGCCGCTGTTAACCAGGAGGAGCTGCAAAGTCGACTCGCCGAACAGCAGAACGTCCGAATGTATGTACTCTCCATCGTTGCAGCGATCTTTCTGCCGCTTGGCTTTCTCACCGGGCTGCTGGGAATCAATGTGGGGGGTATCCCGGGAGCGGAAAATCAAAACTCCTTTATCGTATTCGTCGTCATACTTCTAGTGATCGTTACTCTGCAAATTATCTATTTCAGAACGCGGAAGTGGTTTTAAATTTCTTTACCCACCGCGTTTCAGATCACCGATTTTGTCCTTTTTGTCCATACCGCTTCCCCTAAAACTGTCAGATTCGCCCCGAAACGACTCCAGTTCAATTCCTGGCGTAATTTCTGCTTGGCTGGAAGGGGGTTGGAGTGCGAAAGGTGTCTTACACGATGCAAAATCTGTTTCTTACCCTAAAACAACTTATTCAGGAAGCTTCCGCCGCTTCCACAGCAACGGTGCGTGTCCAGGGCATCGTTTCACGGGTAAAATCCGCCATGGAGGTGGCCGTCTGCAGCCTCTATCTGTCAGGGGAAGACGACGTTTTGACTCTCGCGGCCACAGAGGGGTTGAACCCCGAATCGGTCGGAAATATCAGTCTCAAACCGGGAGAGGGCCTGGTCGGCTGGATCGCCCGCACGCATCACCCGCTCAATCTGAAAAACGCGAGTGAAGACCCCCACTTTCTATATTTTCCCGAAACCGGAGAAGAAATCTACAAAGCATTTCTCGGCGCGCCCGTCGTTCACGGCGGCAAACTCGTCGGTGTGCTGGTTGTCGAACAGAAAGAAAAACGGAAGTTCACCGAAGAGGAGGAATCGTTTCTTGTTACTGTAGCGGCCCACCTCGGTTCTACTGATCCTGAAGATTTCAAAATAGGCACCACGGCTTCAGACTCTTCGGAAACTCACAGAAACTATCGCATCAGAGGTATCGCCGGCGCCCCGGGAGTTGGCATCGGCAGGGCGTTGCTCCTTCCCGATGCGATGGATTTGATGAAAGTCCAGGATGCGACCGCAACAGATATCGAGCATGAGATGGCTCTGTTTCAAAAAGCCGTAAACTCCACTCTCGCCGATCTCGATGCCAGCCGGGACAAGATCTCGGGTATCGTTTCCGGTGATGTCGGCGAGATTTTCACTTTCTATAGAATGTTGCTCGAAGGCAATGAACTGCCCGGCATGGTGGAAAAGGATATTCGCTCCGGAAAGGCCGCTTCCCCGTCTCTGCGCAGTGCCGTGATCCATTTCTCCTCGCAGTTCGAAGCGATGGAAGACGAATATCTCCGCGCGAGAGCTGAAGATATCCAGAACCTCGGCAATCGTCTCTACGCCAGACTGCGAAATGTAGAGGTTCCAAAAATTCAGTCCAACGAAAAGGTAGTGCTTGTCGGTGGTCTGATCAGTATCACAGATATAGCGGAATACCCGGTGGAGCAACTCGCCGGGATCGTCTCCATGCGGGGCTCGGCGCTTTCTCATACCGCCGTTCTGGGCAAAGCCCTCGGTCTTCCTGTAGTAATGGGTGTAGCGCACGGCGGCGAACTTCCCGACGGTGAACTGATCATTGTAGATGGATTTCAGGGGCAGATATTTGTCGATCCCCAGCCTTCTGTAGTTGATGAATTCCGAAGACTGATTGCATCTGAATCAGGATTGGTAAAAGAACTTTCCAAATTGAAAGAACTACCCGCTGAAACAGTAGACGGAGCCCGGATCCGGCTTTTCGCCAATACCGGTTTGCTGGCAGATATATCACCGGGATTAACCCACGGCGCGGAAGGAATAGGTCTGTACCGGACCGAAATCCCTTTTATCGTTCACGGATCATTTCCCTCCGAAGACGAACAGGTCGAAGTATACCGGTCCGTTCTGAAAGCCTACAAAGGCATGCCGGTATATATGCGGACGCTTGATATAGGTGGCGACAAACCCCTGCCCTACTTCCCTTTTGAAGAGGAGAACCCGGCTCTCGGTTGGCGCGGAGTTCGTTTCACCCTCGACAACTCGGTCATTTTCATGACCCAGATCCGGGCCATGTTGCGGGCAGCCGGGGATTCCAACGATCTCCATATTACTTTACCCATGATCGGTTCCGTGCCGGAAGTGGAAACCTTTCTGCGACTTTTGGAAAGCGCTCTGGAACAACTGAATGAAGAAGGTTTTGCTGTAGTCCGACCCAAAGCGGGCATCATGGCGGAAGTCCCCTCGGCTATTGCTATACTTCCGTTTTTAAAAGGCAAAATCGATTTTGTATCGATCGGTTCCAACGACTTGACCCAGTATTTACTCGCAGTCGACCGCAACAATCCCCGGGTAACCAATCTCTACGACCACATCCACCCCGCCACTCTCCAGGCGATCGAAACGATCCTGACCCACACCCGGGGTATGGAAATCCCGGTCAGTGTCTGCGGAGAAATGGCCGCTGATCCCTGCGGAGCCACGCTGCTGCTAGGCATGGGCATCGATGCCTTGTCGATGTCCGCTTTCAGTATCCCGCGAATCAAATGGCTGGTCCGCTCAGTGACCCGCGCCGAAGCCGTAGAGCAACTTTCCATCGCGAAGCAATGCCCCTACCCGGCAGAAATCCGCAAACAACTGCGCGAGTTTTTGTGCAGCAAGGGTTTGGAACGCCTTTTTGTCCCGAAATAGCCCATTCAACAGGGTACAGTCCGCGACCTAACAGGGTACAATCTCGCAATTCTTCCCTCCTTAACCTCGTGAACCATGCCATCTTCCCGCTATGAAATTCTCTGCCCTGTTTTGTTTGGCTGCCCTTTTTGCCGTTTCGGTTTCGGCTGCGGAAAAACCCAATGTTCTGATTCTTTACGCCGATGACCTCGGGTTCGGGGATCTCAGTATTCAAAATCCGAAATCAAAAATCCCCACTCCCAACCTCGACCAACTGGCGAAAGAGGGGATGCGGTTTACCGATGGTCACTCTTCCTCGGGCATTTGTACCCCGAGCCGATACGCCCTGCTAACCGGACGTCATCACTGGCGGGATTTTTACGGTATCGTCAACGCTTTTGGGGATTCCCCTTTTAAACCGGAAAGACTCACCCTTCCGGAAATGATGAAAGCCCGCGGATACAACACCGCCGCCATCGGCAAATGGCATCTTGGTTGGAACTGGGACGCCATCAAAAAGCCCGAAGCCAAACCGGTCGGCGAAGGCAGGAAAAGAACGTGGGGACCGGAAGCCTTTGACTGGACCCAATCGATACCCAACGGCCCGCTTGATCACGGCTTCGATTACTACTTCGGCGATACGGTAATCAATTTCCCTCCCTACTGCTGGATCGAAAACGATAAAGTAGTGAAAGCGCCGGATGTCCTCATGGATACAGCCAAGTGGAAACCGATCAAAGAAGGCAACTGGGAATGCCGCCCCGGCCCGATGACTTCCGACTGGGATCCCTACCAAAATATACCTACCACTACGGCGAAAGGTGTTGAGTATATCAAGTCGCACGCCAAATCGGACAAACCGTTTTTTCTCTACTTCGCGTTTCCCTCTCCGCATGCTCCAATCATTCCCAACGACAAATTCGACGGTAAAACCGAAGCCGGCCCCTACGGTGATTTTGTCTTTGAAACCGACGATGCCTGCGGCCAACTGCTGGCAGCCCTGAACGAGGCGGGGATCGCAGAAAACACGATTGTAATCTTCAGTGCCGACAACGGTCCGGAAAAGTATGCCTACAAGCGTGATCAAAATTTTGATCACTGGTCATCCGAGCCGTTCCGGGGATTAAAACGCGACACCTACGAAGGCGGACATCACGTGCCTTTCATCATCAAATGGCCGGGCCTCCCCAACGCCGGCACAGTCAGTGATGCACTGGTTTCGCAAATCGACATAATGGCGACTCTGGCGTCATCTCTCGATTTCGAGCTTCCCGATGATGCGGCTGAGGATTCACATAATTTGCTCCCGCTCATTAAAGGAGATGTGGAAAAAGTCCGCGAAAGCCACGTTCACAATACCAAAGAAAGCAGCTTCGCGATCCGCAAAGGGGAATGGATTCTCATCAGTGGAAAAACCGGATATGTATCGGGCCGGAATAAAGACTGGGAAGAAAAGCGCAACTACCCGGCCGACAACAAAGCGGATGTCGAGTTGTATCACTTCACCGCTGACCCCGGACAAAAAAATGATGTAGCAGCGGATCATCCCGAAAAAGTAAACGAGATGAAAGCACTGCTGACACAAATCCGGGAGCAGGGTTATTCCGCTCCGAGGTTGGCGAAGTAACTCTTTTTACACAGCCTCCAACTCGGCCGCGTAAAGCTCTCCGGCATTTGCGCGGTAGTCCTCCAGCGAGAGTTCACCGGAATCGATTTTCTTGAGCAGAGATTTCTGCGCCAGATAATCTTTATTCACCTGGCCGGCCCGGCTTTGCAGCATGCGCCAGGCTTTTCGCCGCTCGACACAAAACAACACGGTTTGTCGCGAAATCTGTACGAGCTTTTCCTTCCCTCCGATTTCGGCTTTGATATAGACTCCAAAATCGGGAATGTAGCTGCGGTGCGTTTCGTCAAAGATCCGGCGATGCACTACATCATCCTGGGTGATCAGTGGCAGGATATCATCGAGATGTATCGATTCGGCAGCCTCCGCTTCGCTAATGACTTTGAGATGCTTGCGGAAGCGGGCTTCGGTAGTGGCCCAGTGAGCAACCGTGTAGTTGTATTTAGATTTATCCGACGCATACACCGCCTGCCACCAGTCACGGTCCAGGTTGGGATTCCCTTTGAGCTGAAAACACTCGGTAGTTGTTTCCCCGCCTTTCGGATCGTAGACAAACTCCGGCATCCCGCGACTGTCGCGGGCGAGCTTCGCCTGATGGGCCGACATATCATCCGCTACACCGTGTTCCGGCTGACAGGTAGTGTAGCTTTGGAAAAACGCGGTCCCCCGGTATTCGAGACCTTCCAGAATGGTTTGGTAGAGTTTCGCCGAATTGGCCATCGAGACTTGCGCCACATAGGGACTGCCGTGGCCGGTAGTGAGAATTTCCGCGACGTTCTTTTTCTCATTCAGTTTCCCCTGGGAAGCGCGACCGAACTGGTTCATATCATAGCCGCCCATCATATTGGAACTGTCAGAATTTTGCCCTCCGGTGTTTGAATAGACCTGGGTATCGAGCATGATACCTTTTACATTGGGCCGGTTCTGTAAAATCACTTTCGACAGATTCTGAAAACCGATATCCCCGAGAGCGCCGTCACCGCCGACCAGCCACACTTTCGGTAGTTCTTTGATTTCCTGTTCGGTCATCCCCACTTCGTTGAGGTGGGTCAGATCCCAGTAGGCCTGCTCGTCAAAATGAGCCGGAATTTCATTGCTGCTTTCGCCCAGGAGAAACTTGGCGAGACGTTCAGGTGCGACACTTCGATTGGCATGCTGCAACATGAGACTCTCCCCGAGCAGCCACGATATCGTCGGGCCATCCTGGAACAGCGAGTTCATCCACGGATACGGATGAGGATTACTCGGCGGAGTCGAACCGTAGACGGTATTACACCCGGTCGAAGCACCCATAAACATGGTGCTCATTCCATTGCCTAGACGGCCGTCTGTGCTTTGCAGAGACTTGTGGTTGAAAGCATCGACTCGCAGCACGCTCGCGATGGCAGAGATGATATCATCGTCGGAAATCTCACCATTTCCTTTGATCCGGCTTTTGGTATCCGCATCCGTCTCGCCGCCGAGTCCCATGAGGATGTGGGCCACTCCCTGTTTGAAAAGTGTATATTCCTCTTTGCTTCGCTTCTTCAGCTCAGCGAGTTGTTTGGCTCCGTCCGCCTCCAGCGTTTCAGCAAAGCAGAGAAGCCGCTCTGCCTTTTTATGATACATCGGGCGCATGTAGGCTTCGGTGACGGAAGCAATCGCCCGTAGAATCGATTTTTCACCGCAACCGGCGCAGGCTCCGTCCCCGGAAACAAGAGCTTCGTAGTTACGCCGAACCATGAGGTGATTGCGCAGAGCGGCGGGCCGGGAGTCCTGAGGCGCATCATCCTGGTAGAGGCCGAGATATTTCTGTGGAGTATCCGGCAGGAGACGGGAGAAAATCTGGGCACTGGTCAACTCGTAGTTTAGTTCTTCGGTATCGGGAACCATCACCAGCGCACCGTGATCACCGCATTGTTCGACGCACTCGCCACAACCTTTACAAAGATCACTCACGAAGATAGAGAAAACGCCGCCTTCACCGGGTTTCTTTTTCTCTATCGATTTGAATATCGCGGGCACTTTATTGTAGGCGACTGGAACCAGATCGAGAATGCCACTGAACTGAGCCTTGGCATCTTCAGAAATACCTCCGTTGAGACCGGCAATCTCCTGTTTGATGATCTCTTTAAAAGGTGTCGTGCCTTTTGAATCGATCTCCGCGTTCATTTTGTCGCGGGCACGCGACTCCACGCCCGGCATTTGTTTGAGCAGCAGCTTTTGTTGTTCGCTATCCTGCACATAGTTTCGAACCGCTGTGATCAACACCGTCGCAACGTCCTGCGCGGTATTAGGCAGGGCGGTATCGGGACAGGCAGTGATACATTCCATACACTGGGTGCAATTTTCCGGTATATATTTCGGAGTCTCCCGGCGGGCTACATATTTACTTGCCGTAGCTCCCGTACCGGCAGCCATGACACCTACCGAAGCCAACGCGCCGGCAGGCTGGTGGTAGCCTTGTCCACAGCGGAACTCACTGTCAAATTTCTTAAGACTCTGCACCGGCGCTTTGGCTTTCTGTTCCGCCGGCCGGTCGATGGCTGTCAGGTTTTCCCCGACCGGCACTCCCGCCGTGGGAAGTATATCGTGTTGTCCCTGCGGCATTACCGGATGAATCCGCATATCAGAACGGTCCTCGTCCTCCAGTTCGCCATACTTGATTTCCCGAACTTTACTGTAGCCGTCCTTCATCACCTTCATGTTCGAATCCACTACAGCATCGCCGAACCGGCCGAATTTGCGCACATATTGATCCCGCACAACTTCGTCGAACTGAGACTCGTCGATTCCAAAGACTTGAAAAAACGGCGACACCGCAAAGAACGCCCCAAGGAAGGAGTTACCCTGCATACGGAGTTGGAGATCAGGTCGGTCGGTTGCCTCTTTGGCGATCTGGAAACCGGGCAAAGTATAGACACGAATATTGTTCTCTTTCACAAAATCCCGATACTTTTTCGGAATCCGTTTCCACGCCATTTCCGGATCTTCATTCGATTCCCAAATGAGAGCACCGCCTTTTTTCAAACCCGCCAGCGGATTGGTATGAGTAAAGGCTTTCGGATCGCAGCAGAGAACGATATCTACATGATTCAGCTCGCAATTGACCCGGACTGGACGCGGAGCAGCGACAAGAAAGTAGTTGGTCGGAGCGCCTTTTTTCTCCGAACCGTATTTCGGGTTGGCATTGACGAACAGACTTTCTTTGCCGTTTTTCTCCTTCAACAACTGACCGAACTCACCGACAATTTCCCCGAGGTTTTTCCCGGTAGTGATCATCCCCCAGCCGCCGATAGAGTGAAACCTCGCTGCGATCGCGCCTTCGGGCAGCAGGCTTGGCGTATCTTTGGAAATCACGGAATAGGGGTGATCGATGCCTAGCGTAAAATAGTTCACCCCGTCCGCAGCAGTCTTGCCGTCTTTCCGCGCCGTGGTTCCGGTAGCGAATTCGTAAGCCCCCAACGTGTGTTCCGGACGGAAATCCCGCGAACCGATCCCGTAGCTGCCGTTAAACAGACGCGGCATTTCTTCAGGCGTGATCGCTCCCACCGTTGAATTATCCCCCCGGTTCGCTTCAGCTGCTTTTGTCAATGCCACCCGGATGTCCCGACCCAGCGGGTTGTCCCCGGCCATGCCTTCATCAGTCCTTTCGATGATGATGACATTTTTCTTTCCACGGAGCGCTTCGACAACAGCCGCCTCGGGGAAAGGCCGGATCACGTTGATGTGAATTGAACCGACTTTGGCATTGCGTTGTTCGCGCAGATAATCACAGGCTTCTTCGATATTTTCCGCCGCACAGCCCAGCGAAATAAACACGGTATCCGCATCATCGCATTGGTATTGATCGATCAATCCGTAGTGCCGTCCGGTCAGATCACCGAACTCTTTAAAGGTATTTTCGAGGAAACCGAGAATCGGCTCGTTAAAGTTATCGCGACGGGCCACCACTCCATTCATGTGGTGCTCCTGATTCTGAACCGGACCGAGCAGAAGCGGATTTTTCAAATCCATCATCGCAGGAACACGCCGGCGGGTGGGTCCAAAAAGCTCCTTTTGCGCTTCGGTCGGGCAGTCGATCGTGTCATTCGCCGCGCCGAGAAACTCCCGGAGGAAATCAGATTCCGGCATCAGCCAGGCCCGCTCGGAATGGGTGGTCAACATCCCGTCCTGAACGTTCATTCCGGGATTGAGCGCCAGCTCGTTCACTTTGCGGAGAATCACCGCCTGATCCGCCGCCTGCTGGGCATCCTTGGCAAAAAGGATCGTCCAGCCGGTATCCAGCGCAGAGTAAATGTCATCATGCCCGCAGTGGACATTCAAAGCGTGTTTGGTCAGAGCCCGCGCGCCCACTTCCAGCACCATCGTCGATGATTTGCCCGGGGCGTGATAATACTGCTCCATCGCATAGGCAAGCCCCTGGCCGGAGGTAAAGTTCACCACCCGCCGTCCTGTAACCGCGAGAGCCGTGGCTCCGCCCTGGGCTGCGTGCTCTCCCTCCGTCTCGATCGCGATCTTCTGGTTGCCCCACACATCCAACTCACCCATCGCGAAGGACTGTTGATAAAGCTCCCCTCCCTCCGTCGACGGCGTGATCGGATAGAAAACACCCCCTTCGGTGATCCGTGTCTCGACATATTTGGCTACGAGAGTGTTACCGTTGCAAGTAATGCGAATTCCGGGGTATTTGGGTTGCTGGCTCGAAGATGATTTTTTCTTTGGCATGGAAGAGATGATGTTTGCAGTTTGTGGTGTTATGATTTGCTCCCAAACAAATCACGATCTGCCAATATCATCTCAAAATCCGGGCCGAATGAAAAGACAAATTCACGCCTTTCCGCGTATCGTTCCCCCCTCAATTTGAGTCCGTCACTGGCTTCACAGCGTATCCGGAACCGGAATCCGGAGACCCGGATTTTTCCGCATTCCAGCGCCCGAAAGTTTGTCATTCCCCCGTTTCGGACCTATGTTCCAGTCCCTTCGTTCTCTTCGAACTTGCCCTTCCATGCCCCAGTTAATCTTCTACGTCGAAAATGATTATCCACAAATCCATGAATTGCCTACCGGAACGATTTCAATCGGGCGAAACAAAGATAATGACATAGCTATTCACGATTCGCGCGTCTCCGTTTACCACGCGGAAATCAATCGGGAAAAAGGCGGGCCTTGTGAGATCGCAGATCTCGACTCCCAAAACGGGACTTTTGTGAACGGAAAAAAAATCGATCGCGCCGTTCTCTGCCCCGGCGACAAACTCAAATTCGGCGCTGTCAAAGCTGTGTTTGAAGCCTCGCCCAACGGGGAAAAAAGCAAAATTCTCGAACGCGAAATCGATGAGAAAGCCACGAAACTCTATATGCTGGAGAAGGCGATCCGGGAAAAAACCGGATTTCTCTCCGGCAAGATTGAAGAGCTGGAGAGCAAATCCGCAAAACTGAAAAAACAGAAGGAAGACGAGAAAAACAACCTGCTCGCAATCCGTAAACAACTCGAAACCGCCCATCAGAAAACCGGACACCTCCAGTTCGGTATGGAAGCCCGCAAAAAGGAACTCGACGAGCTGCAAAATCAGAGATCGAAACTTGATGCGGAATACCAAAAGTTGCGCGAATCCACCGCCTCGGCCGAAAAACAAAAAGAGGAGCAGGAGGCCCGTCTCTCATCACTTCGCAAACAGATCGAGACCGCCTCGGCCGAACTGAAGGAAAAACAGCAAGCCTCCCTCCAAATCGGCGATGTCGAAGCAAAGTCGAAGGCCGCCGAAGAAAAACTCGCCCGGCTCGAATCGAATCTCGCAGCCGACGAAACCAGATTTTCCGAACTGCAGAATACCCTGGAATCCACCACCGCAGAGTTGGAGGAAAAACAACAGGCGGTAAACGAAGCGGACGCTGCGGAAGCCGAGCTCGAGGAACTCAAGCTGGAACTCGACAAGCGCGAGGCTGCCTACCGGGACATTCAAATCAACATCGCCTCAGCTACCGAAGAACTTGAGGAAAAGCTCAGAGCCTCGCAAAACGCGGATGCCGCCCTGGAGAAAACCAGAAAGATCGAAGCCAAACTGAACCTGATCGAAACCGAGCTGAAACACCGCCAAATCGGTCTCGGGGAAATCGAAAAAAATATCGCCTCAGCCACCACCATACTCGAAGAAAAACACCACGCGTCCCGGGATGCGGATGCATTAATCGAAAAGGCGAAGTCTTTCGAAAATCAGCTCGCCGGACTGGAAACAGAGCTGAAAAACCGCGAATCGTCCCGCGAGGAAATCACCCGTCACATCACAGAACTCGAGAGCGAACGGGAGAAACTGCACGAGGAGATTGCCAAACAAACGGAAACTCTCAACCAGTTGACAAATTCCCTCGAAACGACCCGCAACAAAGCCTCACAAATCGATGCTAAAATGCGCAAAAGCGAAGAGTTCATCCGCATTTCCGCCGCAAAAATCGCAGAGATGGAAACGAATCTCAGCAAGAGTCGCGATGCTTTAACCCGCTCCGAAAGCACCCAAAAGACGCTGGTCGGGGAAAGCCGGACTCTGTCCCGTATCATCGGTGAAAAGTCCGCCGTTCTGCAGCGCATTAAAGACAAAATCCTTTCCGCGAGAAACGGAACCGGAACCACCGACTGCCCGCCGCTCCGCGTCATCAAACCCGGCATGCGCTCGCTCGTCCATTATTTTCACCAGGGCGCCGGAGTCCCCGACAAAGAGGACCGGATCGTTCCCATCGGTCTGTATGGTCTCGCCGCGTGCACCGGTGGCAGCATGCACCGCGAAGCCGATACGATCCCGCCGGGAAACGATCCCGTGCTGCTGCTGCTCGATGGCGACACGGAGAAAGACAGGGAGTGGATCGACTACGTGTCCACTGCACTGCCGGACCGGATCATTCTCGTCTGCTGGCCGGAAGGTCAGCTCGATCCCCCTTCGCTCTCCAGTCTGCCCAAAGGCATTCACGGCGTCGTCTCAGTCGATAATCGCACCGCCGAGCTGTATGATGAACACCAAAGCGGGCGGCCCCATTTGCGAATCCCGCTCCCCTGCCCGCTGGAGGTCCCGGAGTGGAATTTATCCGCCAGGACTTTGCAAAGAAAACGCGGCATCTTTGTCGCGACCGATGGCTACGATCCCGATTCGCCGGTTCATCTCGACCGCATCAAACTACTGCGCCAGTTCATTCCCGGAACGCAGAAGCCCGTGACCCTCCACCGGAGCGATCCGGCAAATACCTTTCCCGCCCTCCCGATTCCGAAAGAACGACTCACCCAAACCACCGGGCCGATGGACTATATCGACTACCTGACTCTGATGGGTGAACACTCCCTGATTACCGGTTTTGGAAAAAATCAGCCTGGTGGTGATGTCACCGGCGACGCACTTCTCGCCCGCGCCGTTTTCTTCGGTGGGGACGCATCAAATACCATTGATGAACTGCTCTTTCCCGAAACCTGTATCAAAGAAGGGGATTTGGCGAGCGCTTCGAAAAACGCGATTCGGCTTCTATCCGATCAAGTCGCCCTGTCAGAAACCGTTGAGCGCTCTCAGAATCTGGCGCCGCAACTCATCTCTTTCGAAAGTGTCCGCGAACGGATTGGCGAGTTTCTTCAATTTATCTCAGCCAACCCCGGCGGAGTGTGATTTGTTTACTTCAATTCAGCACAATATCTGCGCTGGAAATGGCACCCCGTGAAAAGTCCTTTTTTGATTCCAACGTAATCTGTTACTATAGAATCCGGGGTGTCATCACAGGGAACGAACTCAAATTCCCACAGCCCGCTCAGTTACTATGCAGCATAAAATCAAAATAGCCCTGATCACCATTCTCGCAGCGATTTTGGTCACGATTATTTTTCAAAATACCGAAACCACTAAACTGGAACTCTTTGTATGGGAGATCGAGGCATCCCGCATTTTCGTTTTTGGCGGGTTCACTTTTTTCGGATTTCTGCTGGGGGCATTGTCCGCATGGATGGTTCTCCACTCGTGGAAAAAGAATCACGACAACTAATCGATCAATTCGTATTCGGACATGCTCCGTTACAATGTCGGCCCCGGTTCACTCAATTTTTCCGGTATTTTTTCCGGTTTATCACCCCGGGCAATAAACCGGTTTACAAAAGCTGCAGCGACAAGATCACCGGTGACATTAACCGAGGTCCGGCTCATATCGAGAATCCGGTCAACTCCGATTATCAATCCAATCCCCGCAGCCGGTATACCCGCCGTGGAAAGAACCATCGCCAAAATCACGATCCCGACTCCCGGAGTGGCCGGAGAACCGATCGAAGCAGCCACCGCCGTAATCACAACCAGCACCAGCTGACCTATACTCAAATCCACATCAAAAACTTGAGCGAGAAAGATCGTGGCCACGCCCTGATACAGGGCCGTACCATTCATATTAATGGTGGCACCCAGCGGAATGACAAACTGCGATACACTCGACCTGACGCCAAGATCATTGGCGGTCTGAATAGACATCGGCATCACGGCTGCCGAACTGGACGTCGAGAATGCAAGCAACAACACCGAACGTGCCTTTTTCAGAAATTGCCACGGATGAATCCCGCCTAAAACGGGAATCAATAATATATAGATAACCATCATCAGAGCCAGGCCCGCCAGCACCGTCACTACATACACACTCAAGCCGAGTAGCGCATCGATCCCCAGCCGGGAGGTGAGCTGAGCCATCATACCGAAAACGGCAAGCGGCGCGAGAAGCATGGCCCAGCGGACGACGGTCATACAAACCTCCTGAATGGAATAGAGCAGAGTGAGCAGTGGTTGCGACAACTTCGCATCCATAGACACGAGGGCGAACCCCACAACGATAGCAAAAGCGACTACACCAAGCATCTCTGTGTTGACCATGGAACCCAGCGGGTTCTGCGGTATCACGTCTACAATAATTTCCTGGATCGATTTATCCGCGAACGGAGTTTCTCCCGGGACCGTATGCTGAGGAGCCTGCAGCGCACTGCGGGCAATATCCGCATCGACGTAGGCTCCGGGTTTAATCAGCAGGGCTATGCCGATACCGATCACTATAGCCAGAGTGGTTGTGGTAAGAAAAAAGCATACCGATGTTAAGCCAACGGATTTAAGTTGCTCAATGGTTTCGCTTGCTGCGAGCCCGCGGATAATCGATCCAAACACCAGCGGAATCACGATCATCTGAATCGAAGCGAGAAACAACTGGCCCGGCAGCGCCAGCCAGTTTCCTATATTCCGCGCCGCCTCCTTGCTGACCAAATCGGATGAGGGACCAAGTAATATTCCAGTACCGATCCCGAGTACCATTCCAATCAAAACTTTCAGCCAAAGCCGCCCTTCGACCAGTGACTGCAACTGTCTCCGGAAGTTAACCAGCGACCGGGGATGCAGCAGTTCAAGAGGATGTTGCTTTCCGTTTTCCATATATCAACCGGGATTCGCTTTCCGAAAAAACACGCCTGGAACAGGAGCTAATCGTACCAATGCTTCACTCTAAAAAACCGGTCCATCCGGCTCCTGCCAGTAACGCGGTTTTCCATAGTAGTCGTAGAGACGCCCTTCGTAGTCCCGGTTGACCGGTTCGTGGACATCGAATTCGGGTGATTTCCGGATCTTTTCGCAAGTTAGATCTACATTCACCTTACTACCGGTTCGATCAATACTTTGGATCCAGTCGATGCCGATCAGCACGGTTCCACCGGGGAGGAAATTCCTCGTCTTGACGACGAAGTATCTCATCTTCCAGCTGGAGGTATCGACAATAAAATCATCGATATGACCTATCTCGCCATCCGTGGCATGGACCTGATCCCTTCTCACCCGGTTGGCGGAACGAAGGTGACACTCAGCGATTTCCTCGAGACGTTTCTCATGCTCCGCCACCTCCGGATCAAATACCGAACTTTTCCAGTAAGGATCCACCTGCTGGTAGTGCTTTGCGAGATCAATTTCATATCTCCGGGACAACGGGGCATCGGAATCCAGTGGCGGACTGTCTTTGACTTGCTGTTTTGTCAGGTTAACTCTGAACCGCTTGCCGGTCCATCCCACCTCCGGCTGATCCAGATGATCCGGGCTGATAATCACGTGATGGGGAACCAGGCTCCCGGCATCAGCCACGAGATATCGCATCGTCCAGTCCCGGTCATCAAACAGACAATCGGTGACGTGACCGATTTTCCCGTCAGAGGCAAGCAGAGGATAACCTTCAAATTCTTTTACACTTCGGAGCATGACATTCTACGTTTAGGGTTACTACACCCTTCAACAAAACGCACATACCGCCCTGCTTCCGTTGCTGAAAACCTTCCCGATATTGTCCCTGGCGAATTCATCGCCCCTTGCTGCCGCATTTTGTCGAACCCCCTTCCCGGCAGGATCTATCAACAGGGTACCATCACCAATCGTACCCTGTTAGGTCCGGCATTGTACCCTGTTGAATGACCGGAACAACAAGGCCATGGGAAATTCCCACGCAGAGTCGGTCTTTTCCGAAGTCAGTTCATCCCATTCACCGGCGGCCCGTTTCAAATCGTTTCTTCGACTCCCCCGGGTTCTGTCGGCACAAAATCAAAGTCGTGCCCCGGTAAAACCAAATGATCCGGTCCCGGCACAATATGGTAGGCTCCATAGTGCAACTCCGAATTTGATTTTCCGCTCCCGGCTGATGCAAAATCGGCAATCGCGCTCCGGTGATCAATTCCACTCCGCGCTGCAGCTCCTTCGCCGCCAGCGATACCATCCGGGGACAATCTCTTGCGATAATGATCTCCGCACCGGCTTTGCCGTCTTTCACGAGAAACGGAGCCTCTTCTAATGGCAAAATGCAGCCGGTCAGGAAAAACAACAGCAGCCAGGTCGAATCATAACGAAGAAATAGATACATCCGGCCGATTCCGAAAGAACCATAATCTACGCAACAAATCAAATTTGCCTTTACAATCCGCAAGCCCATGTTCCGGATGGATGAAATCAATACTATACCTTTCGGCAGCACTGATTGGATTCTTCGCTCAAGCTGATGATGAAAGCATCAAAGCAGCCCGATCCTTCCTGGAAAACAATGCTGTCATATCCTCACCACCTCACAAGACCAGTGGCTATGAAGCCACAGTTTCCCGGATCAATGCAAAACCGGATCCTGAATCGAAATTCGGCTATATCGTTTTCAGTATCGCCCGCCACAGCCAACAACTGCTTTCACCCGACCAGGCACATGCACTCGATACTTTGATCGAAGCCCGAAAAAACGCAGAAATCAATTGGCACGATGTGCGCAATCTCATCCGGGTTTGCGCTCAGATCGCCCTGTGGGACTATGCAATGGAAACCGACCCGGAAAACGCCACCGAACTAAACAAACAGTGGCAACAATGGTCTACACTTCGACTCGACTACATGTTCGAAGAATTTGCTGACAAAGAACGTTTCCAGCGCGCCGCATGGAATGTACTGACTGATGCCCAGCGCAACTCACTGCGCGCCGGCGAATGGGATCAGTATATGAAAAAGAGCACCGGCCACGGTAGACTTTTCAGTGCCGACAAACAAATCGCCCGGGTGCTGGGAAAACCCAATCACCCCGCCGCCTTCAACACCCTCCTGACCGACTGGCAGGAGCGCTGGCAAACCATGTGGGACACCTACCAGGAAGCCGCCGCCTTCGAAAGAAAGCGGGAATTCTCCATGGACATCGCATCGGAAGCCTTCTCCCTGCACGCCTGGAAAAACCGCTACGCCCCGGCGTTCCGGGCCTTCGCTGAACACGAATGCGAAGCCCTCAGGCAACTCCTTCAAACCGGTTACCAACTCGATGAAACAGCACGGGGAAAGCTCAATCAACACCGGGCAAAACTCCGAACCGATGCGCTAAAAAAGTATAAACATAGCCCGGAGGAACTCTTAAACCTCCTTAGGCAAACAAAGTAGAAGTTTCCAGAAAACACTGCGCACGAATATTCAGCCATCAGTCTTCTTCCTATTCTTTCACGTCGGCATAAATGCTCAAAAAGGAATCAGATCGTCATGCAGCGATATAGGTAGAGGTGATCTCCAGATCGCCACTTTGTAGTTCGCCTATTGTGGCGATCTGGAGATCACCACTACCGGAAAACGGACCGACAATTTACCATTCCTGAAAACGCAACAGGACATAAAGGACCTTACAACTAGAAAGACCTCAGGAAGCGATTCAGTTTCCTCCGGAATCGGAATACCTGTCCTTTATACTTACCTTTCTAAAGGCGTCTTATTCGCCATTCGCAGGGTTATGGAACCGTGAAGATTATTCGATCTCCAGGGTTCTCTGGATCCGGTATTTGCACTTTTGTTCCTGACTTAAGTGGCTTCCCGGTTAAATCACCGTTTCGGGTAACTCGCTCGATCGAAATTGGACCCAAATCCGGTCGCCATGTCAAAGTGACAAGTGTGGGATCTCCCGGAACCGGAACCGCAAGATCGTCTTCCGGAATCTCACTGTGATTGATTTTATCACTGCCTGCTGTCCGCTGAGGTTTCTTTTGCATCGTAGAGGACAGCGCCGAAACAGACTCAGGTGCATCGCCGGTTGCGCTTTCTGATCCTTCAACTTGAAAATAGAAATAAAGTCCTGCACCCAATATCAACAAAGTAATTAAAACTGTGATGAGAACTACGGGTTTCATTCTTTCAGTGACCGTATAAAAACAGCCAGGAGAGGGCAAGAGAAATCGGATCCGCAGAAGGCAAAACCCAACCACCATTCTGGTTGAGATTTGTCGCTACCCTCCGAATCCGACTCGGATCGGGTAGCGGGTTGTCCAGCGCCGCCTTGTTCGGCTAGGGTTGAATCAAGTGATTGGGATTGAGTGTAGCCGTCATTGGAGCATGATAGCGAGGGTCAAGAACGTTGAGGGTTGAATAGACCTGTCAGCAAAAGCGTACCAAATGCCCGCGATTCTAGAATTGTTGCGCAAAGCGCCCCATGATCTCATATATCTCCGGTTGAGTCGGGGATATTTTCTCACCGGAAAAGCCATGACCAGCCCCTTTGACGACCACGACGTCAACCCGGGCACCGATCTTGTCTGCGGATTCTTTGAGATAGGCAGAGTGCTGCTTCGGTATCAAAACATCACGGTCACCATGAATGGATAAAATCGGCGGACTGTCCTTTTCCAGGTAGGTGATGGGACTCAATTTCTTCATCATGCTTCGAAGAGGGGCGTCGGCCTTTTCATAGGTGGAAGCCTCGGCCCCCTTTATCATTCTCTCTGCAAAACGACTTCCGTCGAGCTGCCTCGCTCCGTCCACCCCGGAAAGAAAAAGCGACGGATCCATGAAGCTTGATGGTCCAAACAAGGTGATACATCCTACAGGGTTCACGATGTAGTCCCGCAATAGTGGATCACCCTCAAACTCTTTCGGCCCCGTGAGTGCCAGCATCATGGCAAGATGCCCTCCAGCACTACCGCCGAAAGTCACAACGCGATCCATATCGAGTTGGAATTTCTCTGCGTGCTTCTTGAGGAACCGCAACCCGTCCTTCGAGTCGACAACACAGTGCTCCATGGTATTCGGATTCTCCGGATCATCCCGGTCAACCAGGCGGTAGTGGACACTCGCTACAGCGTAGCCGGCCGTGAGAAACGTTTCGAACATTGTCTTGCGCCGGCCTTTACTGTCTTTGTTCCCGCCACCCCAGCCACCACCGTGAGTATGATAAACAAGCGGGAAGTCGCCACCATCTCCATTGCCTGGCAGGTAGAGATCGATAAGCAGCGTTTCCCCGGAGACTCTTTTGTAAACCAAATTACGATACACTTCCCCTGCACCCTGATGCGGCAAGCCTTCGGCGATTTCCTCAGGGGTCACACGACCGTCTTTGTCGTGGTCCAGTTGCGCGTAGCTACCGACTTTATCCCTGGAGCCTATTGTCAAAATCCCGTCGCCATCGGCATCCACCTCCTCCAGTGCCGGACGAATCTTGAATTCAATGTGATATTCAGTTCCATCTTCCAATTCGGTTTGAGAATATCCGCGTGACTGCGTGAAACCAATTGTTGATATGATTAGCGGGATTAGCAAGAAGTAGCGTTCTTTCATTAAATTCTCCTTTGAGAAATTCCTGGCCGAATTGAGGTAGGAACGCCGGTCACCCGGCGTCCCCCTCGCAGATCCCATCGTGCGGTTTTCCCGCACCAGGCTTCTCAGAAAGACGCGCACAAAACCGGTTGTCGTTCATTTCGTGTACTTTTCCTTTCATTGCTTTGAAGATCAATCAAATAATCGCACAATCCAGAGCGAATCAAAACTACTATTACCATCCACAGACTTTCCCTGACGGAAATCGACACAGTCGGGTGAAACAAAGTATTTCCAGGAACAAATAGGAATTCGCTATTCGACTATCTGTCCGACCCTAATTATTTTGTCTATAACCGAAGATCTTCCTCTCGCTCCTATGACAAAGTCTTTTATAAAAGGACTTTTTGTGCCCTTGGCGTTTCCGTGTCATTCGAGCCCAACGGACATCGTACGTCCTTCGTCAGTGAGCTGATATGCTGCCGTGTAACGAGTTCGCCCAGGGACTGATTCGAGCAAACCCTTCGAAACCATTCCTTGCAGCACTCGCTTCATCTTGTTCTCGGAATCGATGTAAGCCGCGGCCCTTGCCTCTCGATTCGCAATTGTGTCATGGGTTTTGAGAAATATGAGAACTGCTTCTTCGGGGGTTGCAAGAGACTCGTGCCGGAGGCTGACCTTAACGTAGCCCCCCTGCTGCTCGATAACAGGCTCCTTCAATTTCATAGCGCGCATCGAGTTAAACGCTGTATTGAGTCCCTCACCCACATCCTTATTGGGAGGGTCAGGAAACTTGTTGATCAACCGAACGATGACCGGATTCCTCGCAAAACGCTCGTCTAAAATGTTTTCAACAGTGACGTGACCTGACAACGTCCCAGGGCTAAGGACTTCGATTCGATTGTCGAAGACTCGAATGTGAATATCGTCAGTAATCGAGTAGTCCCGGTGGATCACTGCATTAGTAATTACCTCATGTAACGCTTCAAAAGGATACTGGGTGTCAACCAAACCAGCGGCGGTGCGGACTTTAACCGACTGGATGATCTCGGTCGTGGACTCGACGGCCTGCTTAATTTGAATATATGCACAGCCTTCGATTGAGATTGGGACAAACTCCAAAGTTTCCCGAGTTCCTTCGGAATCTGAGGTCTTGTAACGATAGATCTTAATGCCACAACGTTTGGGAAGGGCAGCTTGCGGTTCGTCAGCGAAAAGAACTAAAGCGGCTACAGTCGGCTTGCCACCAAGCAAGACGAGTTGCTTTTCAAGCCACGCTCTGGGCTCTGCGGTTGGCACGACCTCGAGAAGGAATCCTATAATCGGTTCTGAATTAGTAATGGCTTCGACCGGGCAATTCACAGGTTCAGTTTCAAACGAAGTAAGACCTTTGTCTCGCTTAAGTGCTTCCAGTCGATCACCTTCTGGAACGGGAAGACTCTGCGCACCTCTCCGCACATAGACTTTTCCATCGCCCGCTTTGACCAAGGCGCGAGTTTTCGCTATGGTTGCTTTGAGAATAAGACCGGTTTCGTTCTCGGCCTCCAAGAACTGATAATCGAAGTCTACACCCAAAGGAAAGAGTTCCTCGAAAACCTGCAGATGTGCATTGGCATCCTCTACGGTCGGGAAGCCAACCCACATCCGAGGTGAATCCTCGACCCCGATAAACAACTCTCCACCCTCTGCATTGGCAAAAGCCGATATCGCTTTTGTAAGTTTCCCCGATGCAATTCGAATCGATTTCAGATCCATAAAATGGCCTTCACTAAGGCTGAGTAGCTTCTTGACCTCGGGTGATGAGATTCGGGTGGTGGAGATGTCTGACATGTTCAGTTCTTCGGCACAAAAGGATTGTATTAATCTCTTCGGGACAAATTCACAGATATTAAGGATATACCTAGAAAAGGCCAGCGAATTTTCGATTTAACTCATTGATCTCTTGCTGCTTTGCTAGTGATATCGAATCACTGGAATTTTGTTTTGTTGATTATTCTAGTACGCATTTTCTGATATCACAAAATTTCTCCCCGGCTTCAGGGTGATATCGGAATAATTTCAAAAGCAGGTGGCGAGGAAGGCCGGAATGATTTTGTATTTTCCTCAGTTAGAGGCTGAAGGAATTTTTTAGGTGACGGCTGCGGGATGGGGCTCGTTGCAGCCGGCGACAGGATTGTCGCCAGTCCTTGAGGCTGGTTGACGCGCAGGGAGGCAAAATGGATTTGCGATGGATGCCCGGGTTAAGCCGGTAGTAGCGACGGGGTGATATGCCTGCTTCAGCGTGGATGGCGGGCGGGGATTTGCGTTGCCTTAAACACGAATTCTCTCGAATGGACACGAATTGCACGAATTTTTCCGGAGGCTCATTGGCTGAAATTTGGCATAGCGGCGGCACACTGTTTTGCATCGATTTGCTCAAAGGCAGGAGTCTTTTGCAAATGAAGTTTCTGCGACTATTTTTCCCGCCGGACTCCAATTGGTCCGGTATGTAAAAAATGTTTTCTTTTTCTGAGGCTCTTCCCTTTTTCCTGATGAATTTTCCCGTCATTTTCGGCGCATTCAAATTCGTCGGCATTGGTTTCTATCTGTCGCTGATTATCCTGTGGGTGTTGCTTCAGGGATTGATTTTTCTCGCCGAAAGATATTCGGACTTGGTTTCCCAAACCGAGTGGTGGAGATCCGGAATCGTGGCGGCCACCGGAATGCTGGTCTATTTTTTCTCCTGGCAGCTGCCGGGCGCGTTGGGGAAAGAAGGTACCATCACAGCGTCTATGACCTCGTCGCTAATCTGCGGCGCATTTGTCGGCTGGATTCTGTGCGGGAGATTGTACCGGTTTGAGCTCCTGCACCGACTTATCGTGGCGGTGGGAGTTCCGGTTTTTGTCTATTGTTCCATCGCTCTCGGAAAAGTGCTGGAATGGAAATGGAGCGGTCATTGATTTTCCGGCACAAAGACGTGCCATAGATCACTACAAATCAACGAAAGAGCGTCTACGATGGCCGGTAATGATACGGTCACTGTTTTCTATTCTCGTTTTGTCAGGCTCGATAGTTTTCGCTCAGGAAACGATCATCGAAACCGCCAGGGAAATCCCGGTTGCCTACGATGTGGATGTCGTCGTAGCGGGTGGAACCACGGGAGCGATAACTGCGGCGGTCGAAGCCGCAAAGCAGGGAGCGAAAGTCTTCCTCGCAGCCCCGCGACCGTACCTGGGTGAGGATGTGGCCGGAACTCTGCGTCTCTGGCTGGAAAATGACCAAACACCGGAAAGTGATCTGGAAAAAGCTCTATTTGAACGCGCTGTGCCGGTAACCGGTTTTCCCAACCGGCTCCCTTTTACCTACGAAGCGGATCAGCCGAGCAATAAAAAGCATTTCGATAAAAACAACTCCCTGCTCACCGACGGCACATGGCAAACCGCTTCGCACAACTCGGTGCAATATGACGAAGATGTGACTCTGATCGCGGATCTCGGCAAGATCGCCCGGGTTAAGGCACTGCACCTGTTGAGCTTTGACCGGGCCGGGGAATTTGAAGTCGGGAATGTCGAAGTCTGGACCTCGCCCAATGGCAAGCTCTGGAGAACTCTCGGGATGATTGAGGAGAAAAAAAGTATGGGAACCGGCGATGCTCTGGTGCAGTGGGACAAATCCATCAAGCAACCCTGTCGTTTCGTAAAAATACGGGTCAAAAAATCCGAGGCGGCTGAACGGATTCTGCTTGGGGAAATGATCGTCGTCGAAGATTCCACGATCAAAGTGGAACCGAATGATGTCAGCCCACCGGCAACGCCGATGCAGGTAAAAATCGCGCTCGACGAAGCGCTGCTCGCATCGGGGATTGACTATCTCTACGGCTCGATGGTTACCGATCTACTCGTCGATGACTCGGGAAAACCCGCCGGCATCGTGATGACAAATCGCAATGGTCGCCAAGCGGTTCGGGCAAAGATCGTGATCGATGCGACCATGGGAGCGACTGTCGCCAGAGCGGCGGGTGCAAAATTCGAACCGTTCCCGGCGGGCACCCAGACTTTCCAGCGAATTGTCTCCGGCGGAACCGCCCAAACCGGCGACGGCATTTCCTCCCGCGTGGCAGATGTGAAATTTTACTCCGACGAAGGCGCTCACGATGTTTTTGTCTACGATCTCGAAATCCCGATGCCGGACCGTAGCCCGGCTTCGTATGCCCGGGCGGAAGTTCTCGCCAGAGAGATGACTTTTGATGTCGCTCTGATTGACGAATCCGACCGGCTGTTTCAAATCCCGCTTGATCCGGTGATTTCCCGGGAAAAGTCGACAACAGAGTCTTTTGATGTGTCGGCTCTGGACCTGGGCACGTTGCAGCCGGAGGGACTCGACAGATTCTACGTCCTCGGTGGCTATGCCGGAGTTTCCCGGGCTGCAGCGGGAGAAATGATGCAGCCGCTGAATCTGATGCGACTGGGAACCAGAGTGGGAGCTGCTGCCGCAGAAGAGGCCAAAGATGCCGGTTCATTGTCCGGCGTATCGGTAAAAGGATCTCCGGCCGACGGTTCGGCAAAAATCGGTGAAGTCCGGGAATTCCTCAACGGCGCCCGCCCCACCCATCGCGATTTACCAACGATCCCCTCCCCGGAGAGGTCGATTCCCGTTCTGGGCAACTACGATGTTGTCGTTGCCGGAGGTGGTACCGGTGGAGCCCCGGCCGGAATTGGTGCGGGCCGAAAAGGAGCTTCCGCCCTCGTCATCGAATACCAGGACCACCTCGGCGGAGTCGGCACTGTTGGCCTGATCTCCAGCTACTACCATGGATACCGCGAAGGCTTTACCGCCGAAGTGGACGGGAAAATTAAGGAAATGGGCGGACCGAAACGGAAAGGCGGCTGGAACCCGGTCGCTAAACGGGAATTGTGGAGAAAGGAAAACGCCGGGACCGGCACGGATATCTGGTATTCCACCCTCGCTTCCGGAGCGGTCGTGGAAGAAGGAAAACTTGTCGGCGTGATTGTTACTACACCCCGGGGCCGCGGTGTGGTCCTCGCCAAAACAGTCATCGATGCAACGGGCAATTCCGACATCGCAGCGGCAGCGGGAGCTGATTTTGTAACCACTTCCGCCGAACACGTCGCCATGCAGGGAACCGGACTTTCTCCCCGGAAACCCGGCACCGGCTATATGAATACTGACTATTCCTTCGCCGACGAATCCGATCCGGTAGACCAGTGGCGGATGATCGTCGCCGCGAGAAAAAAATACCGGAGCAGCTATGATATCTCTACTTTTATCGACAGCCGCGAACGGCGCAGAATTGTCGGCGATGCCTATGTGAGCCCTACCGATATAATCAATCAGCGGACCTGGCACGATACCATTTCTCTACATAAAAGTAACTTTGATACCCACGGCTACACGGTTCACCCGGTATTCCTGATCAATTTTCCCGATAAGAAAGATATGATCGCTCATGTCCCCTACCGGGCGCTGCTACCGCAAAATCTCGACGGGATTATCGTGACCGGTCTGGGTATGAGCGCCCACCGCGATGCGATGCCAATTCTCCGCATGCAGCCCTGTATTCAAAACCAGGGTTACGCCGCCGGAGTGGCCGCCGCGATGATATCCGCCAACGGGATCCCGACCCGGTCTCTTGATATCAAAGCTCTGCAAAAGCACCTCATCGATGTTGGTTCTCTACCTCCCGAAGTATTGGAGTCCGGCGAAGCCAAAGCGCCCACCGATGAGGAAATCGATACCGCTGTCGAATCTGTGATCCACCAGTACCGCGGACTGGCGACAGTTCTGTCGGAAAAGGAAAAGTCAGTGCCCCGCTTGCGAAAAGCTTTCAAAAAAGCGGATACACCGGAGCACCAGTTGATCTATGCGAATATCCTCGGCATGCTGGGCGACAACACCGGTGTGAAAGTTCTGGCCAAAGAGATATCCGCACAGGACTGGGATGAAGGCTGGAATTTCCGGGGCATGGGGCAATTTGGCGGGAGCATTTCCCGACTCGACTCGCACATCATTGCGCTGGGCAAATCCGGCGATGCCAAAGCAGCGCTTCCAGTGATATTGGAAAAGGTGAAAACCCTGGATGCCGGAAAAGAGTTTTCCCATCACCGGGCGGTTTCTCTGGCTCTGGAATCTTTGAAAGATCCGCGCGCAGCGGAAGACCTGGCCGCCGTTCTGGAAAAAGAGAATATGAGCGGGCACTGGATCACTGAAATTTCCGAAAGCGACCGGCAGGAGCAGCGATCCGAACCGCTTCGCGAAATTATCCTGGCCCGTGCTCTTTATCGCTGTGGTGACCACAACGGACTCGGGGAGAAAATACTGAGAAATTACCAAATGGATCTGCGAGCTCTGTTTGCGCAACACGCCCAGGCCGTTTTGGAGGAGAAATAGGTTACCGTGCCTGCTTTTTTTTTAGGCGAAAGGTGAAAATGTTAGAGATTGTACCGCCCTTCCAGGGCTATAGAATTGGTGTTCTGTTAGCCCAGGAGCAGCGCGCGCCTACTCGCTTTACCCCGGGCTGACATGTCCAGGCCCCTGGGCCTTTTACGGGGCAAATGCCCTTTAATTTTTCCAACCCGATTCGAAGGACATTCTTTGCGGGGAAAATGTGAGATATTGCGTAGTTTCGATCTAGAATCGGGCTGATTTTTGGTCAATAGTCAATTATGAACTCAGCCCGGAAATCCGGTTCTGATGCACTCTCCGAAGAGAAGGAACCGATATTGAACAAACGCGAAGCAATCGCTAAGTGGAAGGCAATCGTGTCGGATTATCAGAAGCCGAATTTACGGCTCGCCATCTGGCAGATCATTAACACTATAGGTGGATATTGCCTCATCTGGTATTTGATGTATCTAAGTCTATCCGTCTCGTGGTGGCTTACGATACCCCTCGCCATTTTGGCCGGGGGATTTTTGATTCGGGTTTTCATTATCTTCCACGATTGTGGGCACGGTTCATTTTTTCAATCGCGACGGGCGAACGATATCTGGGGTTTTATTACCGGGTTGTTGACGTTTACGCCCTATTACCAATGGAGATGGGAGCACTCGGTCCATCACTCGACCACCGGTGATTTGGATCGTAGAGGAGTTGGTGATATCTGGACATTTACCGTTGAGGAATATCTGCAGTCTTCCCGGTGGAAAAAGTTCTCCTACCGATTGGCCCGGAATCCGGTCATTCTGTTTATCATCGCTCCCTTATTTATCTTTGTGATCCGGCAACGCTTCCCTACACCGAATGCAAAACCCCGGGAAGTTGCTTCGGTATGGATTATGAATTTTGCGATCATCGCCCTCGCGGCAGGTCTGATTGCTATCTACGGTTTCCTTCCTTGGCTCATTATACAAACGATTGCGATGGGTGTCGCCGGATCCGCAGGGGTATGGCTGTTCTATGTGCAGCACCAGTTCGAAGATGCCTATTGGGAACGCAGCGAAGACTGGGACTATACCACGGCGGCGATGCAGGGAAGTTCATTCTATAAGCTGCCGAAAATTTTGCAGTGGTTTTCAGGTAACATTGGGTTCCACCATATTCATCATCTCAGTTCCCGCATACCTAATTACAATCTGGAACGCTGCCATCGTTCTGACCCGATGTTTAAAGAGGTAGTTCCGCTCACATTGACGGGCAGCCTGAAATCGATCACTTTTCGGCTATGGGATGAAAAAGCCCGAAAATTGATCAGTTTTCGTCAGCTAAGGAAACTACAGAAAGCGGAGGAAGACGGTAAGGCAGATCCGGAGGATAACGAAACGAAACCTGATGCTCTTGAGCAGGGGGAACGGAAGTAGTTGGATAGACGAAAGGAGGCATTGAAACGGGGCGATTGTACCCTGTTAGGTCGCGGATTGTACCCTGTTGAATGCGAAACTGTACCCTGTTAGGTCGCGATCAGTGCCCTGAAATGGTACTTATTTCGAATAGGGAATTGCGGACAAGAGAGTATCACATATTTCGCCCCTGTTTTGACCAAAATCTATTTGCATGGCGCGGTGGGGCTGCGGAGGTTTCACGATCGGAATTTTTGGCAAATGACCGATCCCCCGCTTTTCAGCCTACATCCCCGGAATCCATTCTATACTTGCCACCTGCCAATTCTTCAGTTCGGAATACGGCGGAAGATCTGCTATATCTATATTCGGACTACCGGGCATAAAACGATAGGTAATGTTCCGAATTCCCGGTGACTGGGCGATGACTTCACCGGAGATACCTTCCAGCCAGATTCCTTCCTGGATACTCGAAAACACATCTCCAAATCGATCCCCGACTGTAATGCCGGTTTGCGTCTGGCATCCCCGGCTACGGGTCCAAACGGAAGCGAGTTTTGTATCATCATCTACCGGAAGAATGGTGAGCAACACTTCATCTCCAGCGGTGACGTGTATTACCGGTTTTTCGCCGCCTTCCTCGAAGGTTTCGGAACCGATCTCTACTTTCTGACCGGGAAACAGTTTGCGGATCTCTTTCAGATTAAACTTTGTGTCGCTTGTGACCGGTCCAAACCGGTTTTTGGTGATGGTGAACAGCGGTGATTGCTCAAACGAAGCGGATTCACCTTCCCCGAGAATTTTGAAACCGCCGGCCTCCACCGGTTGTTTCGAAAAATCGAGCGTCATCTGCACACGGACGTTATTTTCCGGACCTTCGAATTTTGATTCGGCATTGTAAGCGAGATTAACCGTCCGGCGGGACGAAAGGGAATCGACAGCAACAGCACCGAACATTTCCTCCCGTTCTTTAGTGAAAGGGTGATTGATCTGCTTCAACTCCCTCCAGGCATAGTCGCTCGCCACTTTATAAACGTCGCCGAGAAGCTCGACCTGCCCGTTATCTGAAATCCGATACAGAGGGGCTTCGATAGTGGTCCATTTGGCATCCATCAAAAAGACAAACAGTCGGCTGTCCTCTGTCCAGCGAACCGTGTGCGACATGTGATTGCGCCACGGAGCATAACCACCCTGCAACTCGCGGATTGATTTTCCGGTATAGAAATCGAACAGGCGATAGGTCGCGTCGCCTTCGCTTCCCGGTACTTCCTCCCATTCCACCACATACCGACCGTCGGGTGAAATCGTCTCCAGCAGCATCTTTTCCGGAACCCGCCCTTCATACCCGTGTAAAGCGCGAATGATACTTCCGATCCGGGAAGCTTGAACGGCTTCGTAAGTATAGAATTCTTTTGCCGAACGATCATCAAAACCCAGTTCGGTGGCCGGTTCGAGCTTTAGTTTTTCGACCGAAAACTCCTCCCCCGCCGCGAAACGTCCGGTTTTCGAAAGATTGCGAACCGGTTTGCCGGAATCGAAAAACCAGATATCGGAATGGAAACTCTGTGTTCCATCCGGATCGTTGCGCAGACTGTCCGTAACCGTGGCAGAAAGTCGGCCGCCGTTATCGAAATAGTAGCTCTTTGAATGAGTTCCTCCGTTATCGGTAAAAATGAAGTCGACCAGTTTTACGAGGCGGCCCGAGTCAGTCGTATATGATTTGAGGATTCCGAAATTCCGTGGATCCCGCCCTGTCACGTCGACCACTTTTTCCTCCGATGAAATTTGATCGACTGCCGCCAACCGTTGCAGGAGAACTTCATCTGTCGCGACCTCACTTCGGGCCGGCGAAAAAATGCAAATCAGGAAGGACGAAAACAGAAAAGACAATGTGGAGCGATTGTTCATGAATTAGTTAGACAAGTTTACCCCGAATTTGACTAACGGCGGGAAAATTCATTCGCGAATTTGATCACTGCTCAAAGATTTTTCTGTAGACCTGCTCATAGCCGCTCACCATTGTTTCGATGGAAAAATGCGTCTGGACCCGAAGGCGGCAGTTTTTCCTGTCTATCAGCGAAAGCCGATTCACAGCATCTATGGCTTCGGTAGTACTATTTACGAGGAAGCCGGTCTCACCGTCCGCGATGACTTCGCGACAGGAACCGCGATCCATCGCGATGACTGGAACACCGGCGGCGTTGGCTTCGGCGAGAACGAGACCGAACCGCTCGGGAATGGTATTGAGATGAAGCAGCGCACTCGCGTTGGCAAACAATCGATTTTTTCCGGCGACGTCTACCGGACCGATGTAGCGGATTTGATCGCCATCGAGGTGGGGCTCGATTTGCTCACGGAAGTAGGATTGATCCTGAATAATCCCGGCTATTTCCAACTTCCTGCCACTACCCTTTGCGACTTCGATAGCGAGATGGAGTCCTTTGTCGGGATGGATGCGCCCGAGAAAAATGAGATCGTTTCCGCCTTCTTCTATCAGAGGATAGAGGGAAAGATCGATCCCGTTGTAGACCGTGGCCAGATAGTTCAAGCCTTCGGCTCGATCGGAATCGCTGATGGAAACGAAATAGCTGTCCCGGTATTTTTCATAAACCGGCATAATCTGCGGCGATGAAAATCCGTGGATGGTTGTGAGAACCGGCGTGTCGACCAATTCGCTGAAACACAGGGCCATAAAATCGTAGTGACTGTGGATCAGATCGAATTCACCGGCATGTTCAAACACTTCTGAAAGATGGAGGTATTCGGCAACTTTGGCGTCGGCACCGGGATCTTCCTCATAGCCTTTCGGCACCACGGCATGAAGTCGGGCTTTTGTAATCGAATCGGCTGTAGCGAAGAGAGTGACGTCCCACCCCCGTGCGACGAGACCTTCAGCGATGTTGGAGGCGACGGTTTCCCAGGCACCATAGCGCACGGGCGGAGTGCGCCACGCCACCGGAGAGAGAACGGCGATTTTTTTGTCGCGGTATGCTTCGATCATGATTCTCAGGCAACAGGTTGCGAATCCTGTTGCAGCAGCGCAGACAGCAAATCTTCCAGTTTCACACTGGCTACAGCAGAGGAATGGTCACTGACAGCGAAGGGTAGAATCAGTCTGTCCCCGTGGAGCATGGAACCGCAGCTATAGACAACGTTCGGCACATATCCCTCACGTTCTTTGCCCTCCGGACACAACAGTGGATCCGCAAGACGACCGATCACTTTCGTCGGATCGTCGAGATCGAGCAACACAGCACCAATGCAATACTTGCGCATCGGCCCGACTCCGTGAGTGATGACGACCCAACCCGACTCCGTCTCGATTGGCGAACCACAATTGCCTACTTTCACCGACTCCCACATGGAACAGGGGCGCAAAATCACTTCGGGTTCGCTCCAATGGTGGGGACTGTCGGAAAACATAATGAAAAGGTTTTCGTTGTCCTGCCGCGACAGCATGGCATATCGCCCGCCGATGCGACGGGGAAAGAGTGCCATTCCTTTGTTTTGCACGGCATCGCCATTGAGGGTCAGTATATGGAAATGAAGAAAATCTGTCGTCTCGATCAGTTGAGGAAGGATATCGTGACCATTGTAGGCTGTATAGGTCGCGTAATAGATAACCGTACCGTCATCATCCTCGAACCGGACAAACCGGGCGTCCTCGATACCTTTGGTTTCATTCGGTGAAACAGGAAAAATGATCCGTTCACTGATAGCGAGTTTTTCTGAAAATCGCACCTCGTAGTTCGAGTCAGCGAGCCACTGGATGCTCTCCAAAGTTCGCGTCAATTCATGGCTCGCGGGGACAGTTTCGTGCCGGACGGTGCCGACGCTCTTGTTCAGATCACTTCTGGTAAATTGCTCTCCGAGTGTGGCCATGACGGCAGTGACATGGGCATTTTCACAATCCATTTCGTGGAGCTTGATACAAAACCGGCGCTTTTGATATCGTGGATCGGGAATGATCTCCGGTTCGGTGACAAAGCGGGAAACCGGATCGAGTGTAATTCTTCCTTCTGCCGAAATGGTCCCGGCGCGAAACTCGATCGATGAGATGTGGCCCTCACCCGTCGCCCGAAGACTCATAATAAAACGCTGCGCTCCTTCGGGTAGCCCGCTCTGGTCCGGGTGAGGAACCATTGAGGGGTTGAAAATCGCTGCTGATTCCAGTGCGTATTCGCCGGAAAAGAGCGCCCCGATCAGCAATTGCCGCTCGCGTGACATGGGCCGCTGGGTGAAGATATGTCGTTCAACAATCCCGAAATGATGCATCAAAATCGATTCGATGTCGAAATGCCGGTCATTGAATTCCCGGCGAACGGATGAAAGTTGAAATTCCACCTCTTCATCGGTCAGGGCGAGAGCGCGACCTATAATGGTGGTGATGAGACTTTCATCAGGAATGAAGGGACGGATGATAACCCGCGAACTCTCTGGCTGCAGTGTCAACTCGTGGCGGTGGATTCGGATCGGGTTCAAATTTTCGATTACCTGGAAATGGAAGGATAGGGGAAAGTGATCAATTGCTGCATGAGATTCATTTCAGCCAGAGCCAAATGGTAGGCAAGAGTTGATTCAGCGCCCTGATTCTCACTAACGCCGTCCGAATGAAGTCCATCCCCGCAGCCGCCCGTAGCGAAATCGTAGATTGGCAGATTCAGATCATTGCGACCGAGGAACCATTCGAAAGCCCGTTTCGCCTCTTCGTTCCAGGTTTCATCGCGCGTCGCTCGAAACGCTTCGTGAGAGGCCGAAACCATCGCCTGAGCCTCGACCGGTTGCTGATCAAAATCCGCCCGGGCACCATCGCGTTCGTAAAACCCGTTGCTGCCGATTGGCCGGAAACATCCGGATTGCGCTGTCTGAATCGAAGCCAGCCAGCGGAGCGATGAGAGACCGATCTCGAGGGCCTCAGAGTTGGGCATCCACTGGCCGCTGAGAATCAAAGCCTGACTGAGGCGTGCATTGTCATAGGTCAATTCGGCTTCAAACCAGGGCCAATTTTCTGTAGATGTATTTTTCCAGCAGCCTATCAGTTTATCTGTTAGCGATGTTCGCACTGCATTGGTAGTTTCACCTCCGGGAAAGCGGCGCAGGTATTCGTGAATACCCAGTAGCGTAAAAGCCCAGGCCCGCGGTGAAGTAAAATCTGTAACAGAGGCGAGTCCCCGCTCGAACAGCTGCGCCGAAAGTCGACTGTGCCCTTCGTCGCGCGACCGGCCGGCACCGGTCCCTGCCGCCCACAAGGCCCGTCCGTGACTGTCCTCGCTACCAAATTCCTCCAGCCACTTCCGTCCGTGACTCATAAAATTCCGGAACCGGCCAATTTCGTAATCCAGCCCCGCAGCAAGGAACGCGACATAGTTGGTCGCCAGTTTGTTCAGGCTGACCGAAGGTGGTTGATCGCCGCACTCATCGAGCAGGCAGCACAAAATGAATGCCCGTGCATTGTCATCAGTGCAGTAGCCTTCATGGAAATTCGGGACATTAAAAATCGCGTGTTGAAAAATCCCCGTGCCGTCGCTCATCCGCACAATATGGTCGAGCTTCCTCGGCGGTAGTGCATGCGGTCGACTGTGGAGGGTCCATTCCGCAAAAGCCGCCCGGGGTGATGCTTTGCGATCAGAACAGGCTTTTTCAAATGACTCTATATATCGATTCGCGACGGCCGGCCAGATCATTTCGCGACCAAGCGCATAAGCTTCGTGCCGGATTTTTTCCATCCGCGTATCATCGTCCAGCAGATCGCAAACACCTTTGGCAATCGCGCCCGGATCACGAAACGGGACCAGCACACCCCGCCCCTCGTCGAGTAACTCTTTTGCGTGCCAATAGGGCGTCGAAACTACCGCCTTTCCCGCACCGAAAACGTAAGCCAATGTTCCGGAGGTAACCTGCTCCTCATTTAAATAGGGAGTGAGGTAAATATCTGTAGCACCGATGAATTCTTTTAAATCATCGAGAGACACAAACCGGTTGTGAAAGATAACATGCTCTTTGACTCCGAGGCGGTCTGCCAACCGGTTCAAACTTAAACGATAGCGCTCGCCCTCATTCGCGAGGAGATTGGGATGGGTCGCGCCGAGGATGAGATAAACCACATTGGGATGGCGTTTTACAATCTCCGGAAGAGCCTCGATAGCATTCTCGATCCCTTTGCCCGGACCGATCAGGCCGAAAGTCAACAACACCTGGCGGCCCTCCACACCGAATTGCTTTTTATAAAAGCTGGAGTTCACAAATTCCACATCCGGAATGCCGTGGTTAATGATGTCCACTTTCGCCGCGGGCACCCCGAAGGACTCTTCCAGAATTTCAGCTCCTTTTTTCGCCATCACTACGAGTCGGTCGCAGCGTTCCACCAGCTCTTCCATAACCTTGCGCTGAGCAGGATTCGGGTTGCGAAGAACGGTATGTAGAGTTGCTACCACAGGCATTCGCACCTCTCTGAGCAATGCCAGCAGGTGGCTGCCCGCATGTCCTCCATAGATACCGAATTCATGCTGCACACAGAGCACATCTGTATTTCTGAAGTTCAAAAAATCCGCTGCCCTGCGATAGGAATCCAGCTCCTTTTCCTGAAGCTCAAACTGAACCATCGGCGGATACTGATAACCTGCCGGCCGGTCATTTACGGCTCCGACAAAACAGGTGGAATCCCGGGCCACATCGGCCACCGCGTTGCATAGATCGTGAGTGAAAGTCGCGATACCACAGAGACGCGGTAAATAGTCACCGAGAAAAGCTATGCGGCGTGGATGCCGTGACTCACTCAAGATATTCTCCAGTCATAC
The DNA here is from genome assembly GCA_029213025.1 of Verrucomicrobiales bacterium. Lineage (GTDB taxonomy): Bacteria > Verrucomicrobiota > Verrucomicrobiia > Verrucomicrobiales > DEV007 > Arctic95D-9. The sequence continues at coordinate 2,745 of JARGOZ010000045.1, read as the reverse complement.
ATTTACCTATATATTGCTAAGGCCAGGTCAATTCGGTGACCCAAACTCCGACATCGAGCGTAGATCCAGCGTTGCCGACATAGGATCCCGATACCGGTGGTACGGATTCGGGAAGCCGTGCCACCGCTACAGCAATGTGATTACCGCCGACCACTTCGCCATTGGTGGGATCGAATCCCTTCCATCCCGCGCCTGGTATATAGATTTCCGCCCAGGCATGAGTCGCTCCCAAATCGGTAATCGAAGGAGGAGTATTGAGATACCCGCTGACAAAACGCGCCGCCATCCCCAGATGCTGCGCTGCAGCCATTAAAAGTGTCGCAAAATCCCGGCATGAACCGGATCGAAGAGACGTTGTTTTCGCAGGTGACTGGACTCCCGGTTCCTCCCGGATTTGATAGACAAAATTCTGACGAATGTCTCTGTTGAGGCGATCCAGAAGCGCATAGGTCTGTATCTTCTCTCCAGTTTGCCAAAGGCTCGCAACCCATTCCTTTACACCCTCCCGGTGAGATGAATCGCCCTGCTTTTCAAGATAAGGGGTGAGGATCGAAAGATCATCCCTGCTATAGTCAAACGGGTAATTGATTGCGTAATCTGCGACCAGAAAATCAAGCGGTGTTTGCTGGTATTGCTGAATCACCGTCTCGCTTTCAAATACGATTTGACTGGCAACCGAATCAAATACGGCGACAGCGACCGAATTGTCCTCTACATCCCGATGCCATTTGACTGAAGCCGCGGGCGTGATATCGAGTTTGAAAGACTCGATCCGTAACTCATAACTTTCTCTCGGACGCAAGAGCAACACGTGCGGACCAGGTTTAACCGGGTCGCTGAAATTGTAGTACGTGCGGTGAAGAATCTTATACCTTTGCATTGGAATCCCTCAACTACCTACCGGTTATTTTTTCTTCGAGTCAGTAGTCTTTGGTTTTTGTTTATTATCGATTTCACGTTTCTTCGCGCTTGCGGCAGCTGAAGTTTTACTGTCTTTCTGACTTTGGTTCTTCTGCTTTGATTTTGGTGATTTGTCTCCCATAATTTTGCTGTGAGTTGAGATGAAATTTCGGGTACCGTTTTCTACCGGGAGACGAAAACATTCCTTTCCAGGAATTGAGATGGTGTTCGCTGTGTAGAAAGAAGAAAAGGCGACGCACCGAATGTAATATTAGAAAATTGAGCAGTTCGTGAGACTGCGACCTGACTTTTCAACCTAGTGCCGGGATTAGCATTGTCCAAGCAATTCGAAATCATTTCAGGGGGGATCGCTGTTACGGCAGTTGGCTGACTCTCAGGATCAATGAGGACTTTCGAGCGTCGATTCCAAAATCCAAAAAATAAATCCTTTTTCGTTCGAACCGACCCGGAGTATATTTAGGGGCATTTTCATGGGAAAACCAAACGCCAGAGAACGAATCCTGGAAGCTGCTGGAAAACTGTTCCATCAGCAAGGCTATTCTAATGTCGGGATCAACGAAATCATCAAACAGGCGGAAACTGCCAAGGCCAGCTTTTATCAGCATTTTGAGTCAAAGGAGGCTCTCTGTGAAGTGTGGCTGAAGACGATCCATGACCTTTCCGAAGACCGGAGAAGGAGCATAATCAATGCACCACTGACTCCCGCTGAAAAACTGGGAAAGTATATCGATGCTCTGTCCTGCTACCTCATGGAAAGCGACTTCCGTGGCTGCCCCTACTCCAATACCTGTGCCATGGTCGAGTCGGAAGGGGTCATGGAGCAAATCAAAAGTCATAAGGCCGCTCTCCGCAATTTTTTCAAAGCCATTGTGGAACAGGAGTTTGGCGAAGCGGAAGGCACAGGAGCACTTGCCGATCAGATTTTTCTGACTTATTCCGGAGCGGTGACAGAAGCCCAGAACCTGAGGGAACTCTGGCCCGTGGAATCCGCCCGGTCCGCGATTCTGACGCTGTTTTCCGCCTTCGGCGACCGATAGGCTGCGCCTGCCGGGATTTTTTTCTCATTTCCAATAAGTTAGCCGCTCCCCGGCCCGTTATAGCACCGACACTTGCTCAGAATTGGTGACTGAAAAAGGAATCGTATTCGTCCAAGTGGGGTGAAAATGCTGAAGGAACCTTGCCCCCGCTCCCATGGCATTGCTCACGCCAACACAAGCCCTCAAAAACCACAACTAGCTACAACTAGCTACAACTAGCTACAACTACCAACTTTACCAGGAGTGCTGACATGAAAATACGGACCAAATACTCGATTACTTTGTTCCTTGGATTAATCATCGCCTCGGCAGGCTCGCTCGAAGCACAGGTTAATTTCGGATCGTTTTATCACTCTTCATCGTCCGAGTCGGATTTGTATAAACCGGTCGAAGCCAAGCTCAAGATTCCCTCCGTTAACTTCAGAAAAGGGAATGAAGATGCCGGGGAACCTTCTTACTCTTCGTATTCTCCGGAGATGACACAAGTTGAAGCGGAGGAACCCGCCGCGCGTGAAGAGGAACAGGAACTCCCTGTTCCATCGAGACAACCGGAAAAAGCAAAAGTGTTGATTCCGCCGCCGCCCATTGAGGAAAGCAAACCGGTCGAAGCGCCGAGAGTGACGAAAAAAGCAATCCCCTCGCCGCCGCCAGTTGAGACTCCGGCTCCGAAAATTGCCCAGCGCCCTGATCCCCCCAAAAAGGCTCCGAAAGTCGAAACCGTCTATGATCCCCCGGCCCGCCGTCCGGTTCCGGAAAAAGCAGAGGCAACCGCAGTAGCCCGCCCGGT
>JARGOZ010000044.1:22645-43210 GCA_029213025.1 Verrucomicrobiales bacterium | reverse complement strand
CGCGATTCCTTGATGCTCCGCGCTCTTCTTTTCTCAAGGAACGACGACAATCCTGTCGTCAACGGCATTGGCTGACAGGCTTCGAAGCGACAGGATTGTCGCGATTCCTTGACGCTCCGCCTCTTTTCTGATTTCTTTCCGTTTACTTTCTATAACACCATGAAAACACTACTGACCTTTTTTCTCTCTATACTGGCGGTTTCCGCATTTTCCGCCGATAAACCGAATGTCATCATTGTGATGACGGATGATCAGGGCTACGGAGATCTTTCCTGCCACGGCAACCCTGTGCTGGAAACGCCTCATCTTGACCGGCTGTATTCCACCAGCGTTCGCTTAACCGACTTCCATGTCGCCCCGATGTGCACCCCGACACGCGGACAACTCCTCACCGGTCTCGATGCAGCGAAAAACGGAGCGATTAATGTCAGTAGCGGACGCACCCTGCTGCGGGCCGATTTACCGACTATAGCGGATATGCTCGGTAAAGAAGGCTATGCGACCGGGCTATTCGGCAAGTGGCACCTTGGAGATGCCTACCCCTATCGTCCGGAGGACCGGGGTTTCGATGAAACCTTGTGGTTTCCGTCTTCCCATATCAACTCAACTCCCGATGTTTGGGACAACGATTACTTCGACGACACCTTCCGGCGCAACGGGACCCTGACAAAATACACGGGCTATTGCACCGATGTCTTTTTCACTGAGGCTATTTCGTGGATGAAAACTAAAGCTGAGGCTGACGAACCGTTTTTAGTTTACTTACCGACCAACGCGCCCCACTCACCCTACTGGCTGCCGCAGAGTTATCGGGATGCGATGACCAGGCGATTTAACGAAGTAGAGAAAAGCGGAGCGATACCGAAGAAAGTTCCACCGAAAAAACGGAAAAGCCTGATCGACTTTCTCGCGATGATCAAAAATATCGACGACAATATGGATCGTCTCGATCAGTTTCTCGCCGATTCGGATCTCGCGGAAAATACGATTCTAATCTTTCTGACCGACAATGGTAGCACGATGGGAGAAAGCTACTACAACGCCGGCATGCGGGGCAGGAAAACCCAACTTTGGGAAGGCGGCCACCGGGTTCCCTGCTTCATCCGCTACCCCGATGGTGATATCGGAGAACCACGGGATATCAGCGGTCTTACCCAGGTTCAGGATTTACTACCGACTGTTCTCGAGCTTTGCGGTGCAGAAAAAAAGGCTTCGTTTGATGGAATCAGTCTGGCACCGGTACTACAGGGGAAAATGGAAGTCCCGGAAGACCGGGCTCTGGTAATCAACTACAGCCGGATGCCGTTCGGATTTGAATACCCGTCACCCGACAGCCCATCTATCATGCGTCGCGAGGGAGCCGGTGTGCTTTGGAAAAAATGGCGACTGCTCGAAGACCGGGAACTATATAATTTGCAGTCCGATCCCTCCCAGCAACGAAATGTAATGGCCGATCATCCGGAAATTGTAAAAATGATGCGCCAGCATCTCGATACCTGGTGGACCGAAGTGGCAACTACAGCCAACGAACCGCAACCGGTAACCATTGGGCATGAAGCGGAAAACCCCACCCTACTGACCGCCTGTGAATGGCTGGATGTATTTATCGATCAGCAACAACAAATTCGAAGAGCCGATCTGAAGAACAGCTGGTGGGAAATCGATGTTGCAGAGGCTGGCACCTATGAGTTCGAATTGCGCCGCTGGCCGAAAGAAACCGGACTGGGACTGTCGGAAGGTCATCCTGAAACGACGATTGCTGACGGAGTCCTCCCGGCAGGCAAAGCGTTACCCATCAGGAAAGCCAGACTAAAAGTGGGCACCGGGCCAATGCGACACAAGATCTGCCCACCAAAGGCACAGTCCGCGACCTTTACTGTCGAATTGCTGCCCGGAAGAACACGGCTCCACACCTGGTTTGACAATGCCGAACAACAAACCCTGTTGGGTACCTACTATGTCTACGTAACAAGAAAATGAGAACCGGATTGAACTACACTTTTGTACCGCCGACTTCGAGTCGCCGTGTGCTGCTGCTGGCTGTTTTATACAGCGTATCAACCGCACTGGGAAATCCGGTGCCCGTCATTTTCGATACCGATATGGCGAACGATTGCGATGATGCCGGTGCCCTCGCCGTGCTAAACGCTCTTGCCGACAAAGGCGAAGCGAAGATCCTTGCCGTGGTCACAAATCGCAAATGCCCGGGAGATGCTTCAGCCGCAGCGGCCGATGCCATTAACACCTGGTATGGAAGACCGGATATCCCGATAGGCACTGATAAAGATGGTGCCAAGGTGGGCGGAAAACCCAGCAGCTACACCTCGTCCCTGCGCGACGAGTTCCCTCACGATGCAAAGCCGGATCATCAAATGCCTGACGCGCTTGATGTATATCGAAACGCCCTTTCTGCTGAAGCAGACGGTAGTGTAGTGATTTGCAGCGTTGGAGCACTAAGTAACCTGGAGGATTTGCTTCGCACCGAAGAGGACCGCCAACTTATCAAGACCAAGGTAAAAACTCTGTATGTTATGGGAGGTGGGTTCCCCCGGACCAACCGGCCGGAGACCAATATCAAACTCGATCCGGCCGCAGCCGTTTCCGTTACCAACCTGTGGCCCACTCCGATAGTATGGCAGGGGTACGAAGTCGGCGCTGCCATGAGCAATGGAGCCGAGCTGCAGGAATCCCCCAAAGAAAATCCAGTTCGGCGCGCCTACGAACTACGCCCTTTCTATGAATTCTCTGCCATAGACTATGGAAAGCCTAACCACGACCTGGCGACGGTTTTGCTCGCAGTTCGGGGAATCCAGCCGGAATACTGGCAGGAATACAAAGGGGGACGTGTGGTAATCGATTCCGAAGGGGCCACCTACTGGGAAACCAGTTGGGCGAGAAAACACCGCTATGTAAAGATCAAAGGACACCCGCAAAAGTTGGAAAAACTTCTGGGCGATCTACTGGCGGCTCCGCCGAAAAAATAGCATTATTCGAACCCTTTACTCAGACTTGCGCGGGAGGTCAGCGTTTGAAAGCCGGAGCGAAGAAGTATGGGTAAACTTTCCGCTCCGGCGTCAACCAGGCACCACGGAATTCCACGCGCGGCGGCCGCTTCGGCCCGGGCGGCGACCATCGCCCGGTAAATCCCCCGCCCTCTCCATTCGGGCAGCACACAGCCGGCGAACAGGGGAGCAAATGGTCGGTCGGACCAGTTTACCGACCAGGCGGAACCAACCGGTTGTTCGTCACTGTAAGCGGTAACGATACAGGACTCTTCCGGGTGATCCCGCATCATTTGCCCTAACCACCGGGACAAAAAATCATGATAGCCGGTGCCCCATACTTTGTCCTGCACCTGTAGCACATCGGCGAGATCTTGAGGATCTGTGACCTTTCTGATTTGGATATCGTCCGGAGGCGAATCGTTGCGGATGATTTCGGAACGGGCAATCACCACTTCGTCGCTCGATTCCAGAGTGAATCCCCGGGCGAACAATCGCTCTTTCAAATCTTCCGGTCGATCATGATGATAGACAATCCAAGTAAAGGTATGTTGTTTCGCTGCAAACCATTCGATATGCCGGTCGATCTCGGCGTCCGCGTTTTCGGAATTGAGGCGACTCCACACGATTACATTATCAAAACCGGAGGGTGATGGCCCGGTCACCCTCGTAACGTTTTCCAGCTTTTCGACATCGCGGCCAATGTAGCGGCAGTTGCGCCGGAGTTTTTCATCCAACTGATCAAGTAGTAGGCGGCGAGTTTCCCTGTCCATAGAGCGGTATGGAATACTCGCCGGTAAACCGGATGGATAAAAGGAAAAACCTGATTATCACAGCGACAGACCGGGAGGAAGCAACACCCTGTCTATCACATGGATCACTCCATCCGAACACAACACATCGGCGTTGATGATATTTGCCTCGTTCGCCTGAGCCTTGCCGTCTGAAAAAGTAATTCTTACCGGAGTCCCCTCCACTGACTTTATCTGTTTTGATTTCGTCGTTTCCGACAGACGGATATCACCGGGGCAGACGTGACTGGATAGCACTGCAATCAACTTTTTTCGGTTCTCAGGCTTCAACAAATTTTCAAGAGTACCATCGGGTAGTTTCTCAAACGCTTCATCGGTCGGTGCAAAAACGGTGAGAGCGTTATCCCACTGAAAAAATGTCGTCAGCCCGGCGGTATCGAGAGCTGTCTTCAGTGTACCAAACCGTCCGTCTGCCACCGCTGTTGGGATAATCTGTTTCGTGCCTGACTCCGTGTAGTTCCCCTGCCCTTTCCCGTAGGTCCGAACCCAGTCTACCTCCAGCTCGAAAGGACCAGCCTTTTTGTCGCCCAGCAAAATCCATAGTCTTTCAACAGCAGCCGGATTCAGTTTTTTGTCCGGAAGTTCCAACCCCCTGAAGCTTCCTTCGAAGGAGATAAAAGGAATTTTCACCTGGGCCCACTCGCCTTTGACAGTTTCAAACTTGCCGGCAAAAGATACCACCCGTCCGCGATAGCGGGCATCGGAATCGAGACGGGCCTCATAAGTACGCCCGTCACCTCGCACACGCAGTAGTAAACCGAGTTCGTTACTCAGATTCAGATCAAGATCACCGCTCCGGGCCGTTGAAAATCCGCCGTTGTTCTCGAGTGAAAGAACACCGGAGAACTTCATCGTGTTATTGCCGGTGAAATCCAATTTACCTTTTGACCGCCCTCCCATCACTCCGTCGTTCACTACCCGCCAATCCATCTTTTCGACTTCGTCCGAAGTGAACTCGGTAATTGACTGGCCGCGCCATGAACCGGGTTTCCCCTCTGCCGAAGCGTTACTACCTGGAATGACTGACAGCATGATTGCAAAACATACGACGGGGTATGACACTTTGATTTCCATAGATACAGTACGCTGCTGCAAATCCGGGCGGATCAGAACCTTTTGTGGATCACTACGATTTTTCGAGATTCAGCAGGAACACGCCGAACAGCATTCCCGCGAGACAGCAGCATTTCCAGCCAAGGTTCGATCTCTCATTCCAGAAAAAGACTCCACCGAAAAACGTAATGATAACTGACATCCGGCGGATCGGTGAAATCACAGAGATCAACGAGTCGGGGTCGCGAATCGCGGTGAAATAGAGAATATCCGCGACCAGCAAACCGATTCCTATCAGTGGAATCGACCAGCGCCACTGGAAGTTTGTTTTGGTCCAGAGACCTTTCTGCCAGCCGATATAGAAAGGCAAAAGCACCACAACGAGATAGAGAGAAAACCAGGCTTGAACGGTGTTGGGAGGTATACCGATTTTCTGAAGCAGAAATTTGTCATAAATCGAACTGCAGGCCCCGAGAATGGTCGCCCCGATCATGAACCAGATCCAATGGTTGCGATGAAAGTGAATGCCTTCCTTTTTGCCGGCCAGCGAAAAGGCGTAAAACGATACGAGGATCACGGCGACTCCGAGCCATTGCATCCGACCCGGCGATTCGCCAACGAAAACCACCGCAATAAAAATGGTCCAGAGCGGTCCGGTAGAGCGAATCGGACCGGCTGTGGAAAGCGGCAGATGTTTCAAAGCAAAATACCCCAAAAGCCACGAGCCGGAAACGATAGTGGATTTGGCCAGCAACCAGATGTGTTCCTGCCCGGTTAGTGACGCGACTTTGAAAAACGGGAACGGAATAGACGCGGGCGACACTGCCGACCAGATCACAAAAGGCAGCCATACAGCCGCTCCGGCGACCACTCCATAGAACAGAACCGGCAGGACCGCATTGTCCCGGACTGCGTTCTTCTTCAGCAAATCGTAGATGCCCAGAAAAAGAGCTGACAGGATTGATAGAGCAACCCAGCTCATGTCCGGCGCTTCACAAAAAGCGGTGATTCTACCATTTTTCTCATGTCCCGGAGGAACCTTGAGGAAAACGTGAGTTATTCAATCACCAACTCACCAAAAACCGATCTAATCGGACAACCGGACCAACACTTCGTTTCTTCTCAAAAATCCCGGGGTAAACGGCGGATCATAACCCGCGCTGTAGTAATCGCCGGATGATGTGTAGCCTTTTTCAGTGACCCAGGAGGCAAGTTTTTTCCGGGCCGCAGCCCGTTTCTCCTCCTGCCAACTGCCACTGTAACGATAGGCCGCCACTTTTCCCGGAGACCGGGAAGTGAGTTTCACGTTCGAAGACTTTGGGGCGGGAGCACCACCCTTAGCCACATCTTCCGGAACCACGAAACTCATGCTACCGTTCTCGCCGGACGTCATGAAAACTGGTGTCGTCATGGCGATTTTCTGCTCATCGGCATTGTCTTTCGCGATGTAGCGGAACAATCTCATAAACGCCCCGTCCCCTTCCGGGTCTGAAGAATCTGTAGCCGTGGAGACGAGGGTCAGTTCCGGGTATTGCCGTATTTCGAAAGGACCGTCTTTTTCGACTAAAGTGTAACTGGCTGATTCGTAACCGAAGCGGCTGAATTTCCAACTGACCACGACGAGAACGGCCACGATGGCAAGGATACCAAAAAGAATTTTCACAGCCAGTCTACGAAGCCGAAGGCGAAAAAGACGCTGTCAGTCGACATAGACAAACTCATTTGCATTGAAAAGCGCCCGGCAAAAAGCGAAAAGCCCCTCGCGCCCGACAAAGGTTACCGCCGCGTCCAGCTCGTTCTGTTCCGGCGAACGGCATAGAGCATGCTGAAAAGCCCGGGTGACCTGAGCCTCCGGCAAATCGCCGGCTTCGCTCCTGACCCGCTCGGCGAAGTAAGCTGCCTGTTTCAGCATGAACTCATTATTCATCAGAGCCAGAGATTGCAGAGGTGTGGTCGTGATATTGCGTTTCGGAGTAATATTGGCAGGATCCGGGCAGTCCAGCGTGGTCAGAAATGCGGACGGCGTGGTGCGCACGATGTAGCGGTAAATACTGCGCCGCCACAGGTTTGGTTCATCCGCGGTGATATAGGTATATTCCGGAGCGTAGGCTTCTTTGTAGGTAAAGTCTTCGAAGCCCGGCCCGCCTCTTTCCGGATTGAGCTTGCCGCTTACCAGTAATACCGAATCGCGAAGCGCCTCGGCTTCTATCCTCGCCGGATTCTGACGCCACAGATAGCGGTTCCCGGCATCGAAAGCGATCCCCGGATGATCCGATTCATACCGGGAAGTTTGGCAATAGGTATCACTGCTAAGAATGGTACGGATAAGCGATTTCAAAGACCAGTTTTGCGCGATCAATTCGGTAGCAAGCCAGTCGAGCAACTCAGGGTGGGAAGGCCTTCCACCACCGAGTCCGAAGTCACCGGGCGTATCTACAATCCCCTGTCCGAAAAGCCAATACCAGACCCGGTTTACTATCACACGCGCGGTAAGCGGGTTCTTTGCGTCGGTAATCCATTCCGCAAGAGCTTTGCGCCGGTCCGCAGCAGAAGTCTCGGGGCCGCCGAGATCCGGTTCCAGCATCGCCAGAGCCGACAAAGCACCGGGACTGAGGGCTTCCCCCGCTTCCGACTCCGGATCACCCCGCCGCTGCAGCCGAACTTCCGGCATATCCTGCAATGGCACGACACCATAGAATTTAGGGGGAGTGCCCATCCCTGCGACCTTTTTATCAATCTGATTTGCTTCATCCTGCAAGCGGCTCAGTTCCGCTTTTTCGGCTTCCGATATCTCGCGGGGCACATCCGGGAACAGGCGGGGATCGCCAAATCCAATCTGGTCATTGCCGTAACCGTTGCCTCCATCTGTAGCAAACAGAGTCAGAAAACGCGCCGATTCCGGGAGCGATATATCTACCGGTTTCAAACCGTCGGCGCGTGTCAGGTGGGTGAAATTCTTTACTCTTTCTCCATCAATATAAATCCATACATCAGCACGATTGTCCCCGGGCGAACCGAAGTATCCAACTTGCGAGGTGAATCGAAGTACCCTTTCCCCGGAGGCATCCCGGATCGCATTCAGATCAAAAGTGATTCCGGCGTTGGCGTGAATGCCTAATAGAGAATGCCCGTCTTTGGCGAAATCTATACCACCGAGTTCCGTCGAATGCTGACTGGCCAACGGACCGTTTCTGATGTGATCCCACGCCCGACCACCGGTTGCAGGTATCCCGCGGATTTTTGTGCCGGCGGAGTTCAACTGAATGTCAGTTTCGCCGCCCTTCCCGTCGACAACAAATACACCATCCACAAAGTGAAATTTCGACTTCGCAAAGGTATTTACTTTGACGTTGCCGAGCGGACCGAATTTCCGCGTTTGCACAACTGCATTGCGGGGATCGATCCCATTTCCATAGGTGCCGGTTCCGTGCCCGTTCCCGCCGCCCACGATATCGGCGAGATCTATCCCCTCTCCTCTCAACCGGCCTGTACGGTGAGCGATCCGGTTGCGCCGTTTGATCAGTTCAGCCTTTTCTTTTTCATACTTCTGAAACAGCTCATCACTGGTGACCCGCTCTTCGCGCGTCACTCCGGCGAACACAGCCGTCAGTTGGTAGTACTCCTCCTGCGATACCGGATCCAGTTTATGGTCGTGACATCGCGCGCAATTGACGGTCATGCCCAATGTTGCCGTCATCACCTGCGTCGTCATATCGTCAAGATCAAGAGCCCGGGCGGCGCGTTTCAGCAGCGGGCTCTTTGTTTCGACATGACCGACAAAATCCCACGGTCCGGCGGCGAGAAACCCGGTGGCGATGGTGGCCGCTTCATCCTGCGGATAGAGTACATCCCCGGCGATCTGTTCCCGGATAAAGCGGTCGTAGGGTTTGTCCTGATTAAAGGCATCGATCACATAGTCGCGATACCGCCATGCTACGGGGCGGCGTTTATCCCGTTCAAAACCATGGGTATCGGCGTAGTGCGCGATATCCAGCCAGTGCCGGGCAAACCGCTCGCCGAAGTATGGTGAAGCGAGCATTTCATCTACCAGTTTGCGGTAGGCATTGGGGTCCGGGTCGTTAACAAACTCCGCCACCTTTTCCCGGGCCGGAGGCAAGCCGTGCAAATCAAAAGAAAGGCGGCGAATCAGCGTTCGGCGATCCGCCCGCAGAGAGAGTTTTGTTGCGACTGTACCCTGTTGAGTCCCGGACCGTACAGGGTACAATGGTGGACTGTACCCTGTTGAATCGAGTTTTTTCTCTATAAAGAAATCAACCGGGGTGCGATTGCTTTCCGCCAGATCCCTCCGGGGTGATAATGGCTGTAAAGACCAGTGACTGAGCCGCTCGTCTTTTCCGGCATGCTCGTCAGGCCATTTACTTCCCTCGCTGATCCATTCGGTTAACGTAGCGATTTCCGACTTCGACAAGCCGGACCCTTTGGGCGGCATAGCTTTGTCATCATCACGCGCTAGATTGATATAGGTAATCAGCGGGCTGACATCCGGTTTCCCGGGGACAATGGCGGGACCTTCGTTCCCACCTCTCAAAGCCGCAGCCCGCAGGTCGAGTCGAAAACCGGATTTCTGTTTCTCCGGACCGTGACAGGAGAAGCAGTGCTGTTCCAAAACCGGTTGGACGTCGGTTGCAAAATCGACGGCGAAAGCAACGCCGGATATATAGAGAAACAAAGCCCAGTATATAGTAATTGTCCGGATACTACGCCACCAACTCATCGATTACCCCTTTCCCTTCGAAGCCGGTTAAGCGTTGTTCAAGACCGTTGTGATACCAACTCAATTTTTCGTGATTAAGCCCTAGAAGATGCAACGCGGTAGCATGCAATTCATAACTGTGTACGACCTTATCGACCGCTTTGAAGCCGAGTTCATCGGTAGCTCCATAGCTGATTCCGGGCTTGATGCCGCCCCCGGCGAGCCATGCCGTGAAAGCGCCGCCGTTGTGGTCCCTGCCTTTGGCCTGTTTTCCCTGCGCGGCGGGTTGGCGGCCAAATTCACTGGTGCATATCACGAGGGTGTCATCGAGCATGCCGCGACCTTTTAAATCTTTGAGCAGGGCGGAGGCACCGGTGTCGAGAACGGCACCCCAGTATCCGTGGTCGCGGGGCAGATCTTCGTGACTGTCCCAGTTGGGCCGGATTTTTTCAGCCGTGGTATTTTCCGCGCCACAGTAGATTTGCACAAACCTGACACCACGCTCGACGAGGCGGCGGGCCAGTAGACATTGGCGGCCGAAAGGTCCCGTGTCGGGGTGGTCGATATCATATAACTTTTTGGTAACCGGAGTTTCACCCCGAATGTCAGTTACTTCCGGTGCGCTGAGCTGCAGACGCGCCGCCATTTCGTACGCTTTGATCCGTGCTTCCAACTCGGAATTGCCACTTCGTTTTTGCTGATGGAGACGGTTGAGTGAGTCCAGAAAAGCGAGACTGCTTTTGTCCCGCTGTCGGCTGATTGCCTCAAAACCCGGAGGCGGGAAAAGATCGGCCACCGGTTGCCCGGGGTCAGAAGTATCCAAAGTCGTTGCCTGATGTTCAGCCGGCAAAAAACCTGCGCCCCAGTTGATGATCCCGCCCGGAGGCAGGCCGCGCACATCCGGCAATACGACGAACGCGGGCAGATTATCACATTCGCTACCGAGACCGTAGGTGACCCACGCCCCCATGCTGGGGAAACCGGGGAGCGTCTGGCCGGTATTCATCTGAAAATTCCCCGGACCGTGCAGGGCTGTCTTGCTCTGCATCGAATAGATAAATGCCATATCATCGACACAGGTCGCGAGCTTCGGCAGGAGATCACTCATCCAGCGCCCGCACTCACCGTGCTGGCGAAATTTCCAGAATCCGGGTTGGCAGTTCCCCGGTTTGGAAGCGAAAAACTGCAGGCTGCCGTCCGGGTCAAACGGAGTACCGGCTCTGCGCTCGAGCTCCGGTTTGTAGTCGAAAGTATCAACGTGGCTGAGCCCGCCGGAACAGAAAATCTGGATAACCCTCTTTGCAGCGGGCTGAAAATCGGCCTTTGCCTGGCTGCCGTGCGCAAGCAGTGATGTGAGAGCTAAACCGCCAAATCCGCCACCGGCTTCGGCGAGAAAATTTCTGCGGTTGAGCAATCGTTGGTCCATCTGTCCGGCTTATCCGATTCTCGGGTCGAGCAACAGATCGAGAAAAAACTTAATTTTATGATATACCTTCGACCGCACGGTGAATCCATATTTTTCGCAGGCGACATCTTTGACCCAGTCTACCAGGGAAGAGCCGAATTCCTCACTGCGGGCTTTCCAGTCACATACCATTTCGGCGATCTGGACGCGGCTCATATCATGGGCTCCGCTGGAAAAGTATTCGGGGTGATGATCATTGCACTGCTGGTGTTGATGGATCGCCAGTCGCAAGTCGGAGCGGTTTTTGCGGTCGGTGGGAGATATGTCGAGAAAATCCCACTCTATACCTTCGAATTTACTGGAGTCGTGGCGCAGTGATCGCTGAACGAGCCGACGGGCGAGGTCGAATTCGCCGAGTTCAGCCAGCCGGTCAGCGAGGAGCAGCGCAGCATTTTGCACATTCTGGATGTGACGGACTCTAAGATTGAGCTTTTTCCGGAAAGCGGCCACTTCTTCGGCAGACACCCCGTCAACAGTCTCTTTATCTTCGTCGCTATTTGTTTTTTCTTCTTTCGACATAGTAATTTTCGCCACGCGAACGGGAATTTATCGTGGTTTCACCTGGAAGAAAAGAAAAGGTTGGAAAACATGTGTTCAAATCCATATATGATTTACTGCTCCGGCAGCTTCCAGTGTGCCTGGCGCAACACAGCAGGCGCGGGGTTTTTCATTGCCTCATACCATACCGTGAGCAGTGAGCCATCATCCAGCTCGACGGTGGAGGGGTAGCCGAGATCTCCACCGGCTCCGTCTCCGGAAATGATCATCGCTTCGCCCCAGGTTTTGCCATGATCGGTGCTCAGCCGGGCCTGATTGCCGAACGGCTTGCGGCGGTGACCGTAACTCATCAGCAGCCGACCGTCGCGCAGCTTCAGCAAATGGGAGGGCAATCCATAACAAACCGGACGCGGGGTGCTCCACGTTTTTCCGCCATCGGTGGAATCGCTCTGCAAGGTCCAACCGGCATTAGGTTTGTTGTGATTGCGAATCTGAACGATCAAAGTGCCGTCGTCCGCTTCGACGGCATGCAATTCGTGATACCCCCGAACTACAGCATCCCCTTCCCGCGCCGGAATCTCCGCCAGCCACTGCCAGGTTTTGCCATCGTCTTTCGATTCGCATACCCCGATCTTTCGGTCATCGGTCCAAAGTTGTTTACCGGCGTAGAGAAGACGGCCGTCTTTCAGCTGAATCGGACCGTGGGGACTGTTCACGGTAGTCGCGATTCGGGCGGACCATGATTTGCCACCGTCTTCGGAGCGGATCAGCCACTCTCCGAGTTCCGCCTGCCTTTCTTCATCAGTCAGGCGGTTGTGGCAGGCCTGCCACTTTTGAAACAGATCTTTTTTCATCGCTTCGGTAGTCCAGCCTTTGGCGGTGAGCTGGCCGAACTGTTTGCCTTTTTCCAAATAGGGAACGTAGGCGAGCGAAGTAAATGTAGTGACGATCAGCGTGCCTTTTGCTGTTTCAAGAACACCGGAATCGCGATCGTCAATCGGGCCGTCCAGAAGCACACGGGGAAAAGTCCAGGTTTTGCCATCGTCTTTCGACGTCATCGCATGGACCTGACCGAAGGGGCAGACGTGGGCCAGCCTGCCGCCCGACCAGGTGAGCCAGAGTTCACCGTTGCTGCGACGGGTGAGCGTCGACCAGCCGTGGTAGTACTGCGGCTGTTGGGAGATGACTTTCGTTTCGAGAATAACCGGCTCAGCGGCCTCCGGACTGCTCAAAGTCAGTAGACTGAGAGCTGTCGCCGAATACAGTAACAAAGTCCGCAGGTTGCGGGATGATTTCGATTTCATGATTCAGAAAGTTGCCTTCCTGAACCATAAAGCGCGAGGTCCCCGTTCCTACCTACTGATGTGAGTATCAGGGAGAGGTTTGCAGAGGGAAAGAAAAGGCCAGCCCCGCTACTTTCTCATCGAGGGTGGTACGACTGCGGTCGTGGCATTTCAGGCATTCATTCCGGATGTGGACGACGCCCACGTAGCGGTAGCGGTCTTCGGAGACTTTTTCATATTCTGTACTCCCCTCCATCAGCGCCTGCGCCGCAGCCTCCTCGAATCGATCGCGGGGATGATGATCTTTGCCTTTGGTTGCATTGACACCGAGCCAGCGAATATCGACATTCCAGGTGCGGGACATCTCGACGAAAACATCGTCCAGAGACTGGGAGGGAAGCGGGAAATCCCCGTCATCACCATCACCGAAGAAATCGCGATGCATCACCTGCAGAGCACCGTGAATCGCTTCATGCATCCAGCGGGCCCTGCCGCGCGCCTCTTCGGCCGATTTGGGAATACTTACCTTCGATTTTTGCTTTGCTTTGGCTTCGGCGTCTTTGCTCGCGGTAGACTTTGATTCCTCGCCCTCGAGAATTTCAGTGCCGAATGGAAAAGCGAAAAAGAACAGACAAATGCCGACTGTGGAGATCGATAGTGGTTTCATAGTGAGACTGGTGACTGTAAAACATGTATTTAAAATACATGTTAAGTCAAATCTCGATTTGTACGGAAAGGTGCGAGCCCTCAAATCCGTACGAGCACCGTCGCGCTGGGAAAATCCGCTTTTCCCCCCTGGGCGCCGGAATCGATATAGAGGCTTTTTGAATCCGCATCGTAGCTGACCAGCCGGCCGGTAATTTCCATGACAGTTCCGGGACGATTTTCAAATTCCTCTTTTCGCTCTCTGCCGATGCGGTATTTCAGAGTTGGTCCGACCGGATTCCGGAAAGTGAAATTTGCCACCCACCCTGTAGCGTCCGTTCCAAATGCGGTATCATTTCCGGTCGGAACGATGAAATCGGGTTCTCCTTTCCAGTGAACTGTCTGACCTTTGAAGGAGTCGTCGAAACGTTGCGCTCCGTCGGGTTCCGCCAAAGCTTCAAAGACTTGCCTTAAGGAAAGAAGATCAGACTCCGGAAGCGGCGGTTCCGGAATTGGTTGCAACTTTACCTCAGGCTCGACAGGTTCCGCGGCCTCGACAGGTAATTCAACGGCAGGCACCTCAATCTCGACCACCTCCTCCTCTTCGGGAATTTCGTCGCTCCTGCCGAATTGCAGGTCCGCTTCGGAGAGAAGATCGGCAATTTTCCGGAGTTGCTGGAGAATCAACCGGGCTTCAAACAGACCGACGGTGTCACCGGGGACCTGTAATGAGATGCTGTCATGGGTAATCCGGGCGCGGTGATAACGGGAATTTCCGAACAGGGAAAGACAGGTATCGCGAATCTGTTCCGATTGAAACAGAAACCGGACGACGTCTTCGTTCCAGCCCCGGATCATGACCGCACTGTCAAAGCGGTAATCACCGATTTGAATATCCCGCGCCCCCACCATATCTGCGAACACCTGAATGATGCCCTGCCTGGTCAGTTCAAAACTGGTGTGAAACGAATGCTTGATCTGAATTTCAAAACCGGTAAAAAAACGGGTTAAGCCCCCTTTTACCTCTCTGCTCACCTGCACCTTCGTGTCATACCCCTGCCATGAACCGGAGAGCAAAGGAGAACCGGAATTTCTGAAATCGAGATCCAGGCCATCAGCGACGGATCTCCAAAACAAATCGATCTCCTGGTTGTCCTGTGAAAACATGGGTAAAGCGTGCCGGTAAAAAGGAAAATATTCCGGGCCGAAATCATCCAACTGGCATGAGGATTGCGTATCAAATGAAGCTGGGAATCTAATCTCAAAAGACATTTTCATCAAGTTTCGCTGGATTTCCAACCTGCCAAAGAAAAAACCAGGTTAAATATTCAACATTATATAAACTTGAAATGTCCAAATTAGGGGTTCTTATGCCCCATCGAACTAACTATATCATAAACTAATGAAACTAATCAAAATAACCGCTGGATCTCTCATGATGATCTCACTGCTGTGCGTAACCAGCTGTGGTGATAAAACTGTCGAGGACGCCAAAGAAGGAACCGAAAATGCGGTGGAAGCGACCAAAGAAGCTGCTGAAAAAGCCGCCGACGCGACCGTAGAAGCTACGGAAAAAGCTGTCGAAAAGACAAAGGAAGTCGCTACTGAAGCAAAAGAGGCTACCAAAGAAGGCACCAAAAAAGCCGTCGAAAAGACAAAAGAAGTCGCTACTGAAGCCAAAGAAGCAACCAAAGAAGGCACCAAAAAGGCCGTCGAGAAAACAAAAGAAGTTGCTACTGAAGCCAAAGAGGTAACCAAAGAAGCTGCTGAAAAAGTAGCGGAAGGTACCAAAGCAATTGTTAACAAGTCTGCGGAAGCCGTGAAAGAAGGGGCTGAAAAAGTGGAAAGCGCCACGAAGCCTGCTGAGTAAACAGACTACAGATTTTCGATAATTCACCGGCTCTCTGCGAGTTTCTTCGGAAACCAATGCAGAGAGCCGTTTTTTTGTGCCCGGTGGACAAACGCCCTTTATGGCTTGATTTCAGGAAATAGCCATGTATTTTCGAACAGTAAAAAGCATTTTGCTATTTTTGCGGGTAACCTTATAAATTGACCAATGCCAAACCTTAACAAAGTCATGTTAATGGGGAATCTCACCCGGGATCCTGATCTCCGACGCACTCCGAAAGGAACGGCGGTGACCGATATTGGCTTGGCGGTAAACCGCTATTTTAATCAGGATGATGGACAAAGGCGTGAGGAAACCACCTTTGTCGATGTGACCCTGTGGGGCAGAGTGGCCGAAGTGGTCTGCGATTACTGCAGCAAAGGCCGCCCACTCTACGTGGAAGGCCGTCTCACCCTCGATAGCTGGGAAGACAAAGCCACCGGTCAGCAGCGCACCCGGCTGAAGGTTATCGGCGAAAATATTCAACTTCTCGGCAGCCGCGAAAACGGTGGCGGCGGAGGAGGATCCGGCGGTTACCAGGGCGGGCAGTCTTCTGCACCGCAACAACCGCAGGCTTATCAACCGCCACCGCAGCAATCCGCGCCGCCGCAGCAGCCACAGTCATACCAGCCCCCACCGCAACAGGCCGCCCCCCCGCAGCAGCCTCAACCCGCCCCGCCGCAGCAGCAGGCACCGCCACAACAGTCTTCTCCTCCACCTCAAAATAATCCGGGCCCCGCGCCTGAAGAAGAGGAAGACGATATCCCGTTTTAGAGTTCAGCCCCAGTGCTGCTGAATTTTTTTCTGCAGAAAGGTGATACTCCTTTTTAACTGGTCGATCCCGTCGACACCGTCTTCGATACTGATCCAACTGTCGAACCCTTTGCTTCGCAGCTCGCTGAAAATTGCGTCGTAATCGTTGAGCCCCTTACCGATTTCCCCGTGGCTGAGTCGTTTGGCATACCCTTCCGCGCCGGTTTCCTCGCGGCGCAGATCTTCAATCGTACCTTCGGTCAAATACCGGTCACTGGCATGCATCGTTACTACCCGGTGGGATACGCGTTTTAACAACTCAACCGGATCTTCGCCGGCCAGATAGGTATTGGAAGGATCGTAATTAATTCCGAAATTCGGATGATTGATCGCATCCACCAGCTGGCAGAAGACATCCATTTTCTGGGCAAATTCCGGGTATTGCCAAAAATCGTCTTTGTAGTGATTTTCAATAATTAAAGTGATCCCCCGCTCCGCCGCGTAAGGCAGGCAACGATAGATCGATTCGGCAGCGAGTTTGACGCCTTCGTCGATACTCAACTCCGGACGACGCTGACCACTGAGCACCCGGCAGTATCCGCCACCCAAAGCGTGAGTCATATCGATCCAGCGTTTTTGCTTATCGATCTCCCGGTCCCGGAAAGCCGCATCGGGATGGGTGAAATCGGGCGAGCAACACATCATGGGAATCACCTGGCCCGAGTCCTCCACCTTTTTCCGAAAGACCGGCCAGTTAGATTCATCCTCCATTTCGAGAAATCCCGCATACCATTCGAGACCGTCGACTTCGAGACCCGAGGCGAGCTCTATCCACTCGGAAACGGTCATCGCCCCGTCCTTACACAGGGCATTCATATAGGCTTTGGGAAAAGCAGCTAGTTTCGGCATATCAAAAATTTATATAGGTAAAAGATGACTGTACCCTGTTAGGTCCCGGACTGTACAGGGTACAATTTCGCATTCAACAGGGTACAATCACGCTGGTTTTAATACACTTTTCACCACTTCGCCCGAGTGCATTTTCTCAAAAGCTTCGTGCCATTGCTCCAGTGGCCAGACTCCGCCGATGATCGGCTTTACATCCAGCTGGCCGCCGGACAACATAGCAATAACCCGCTCCCAAATCGGCCAGTTATGGCTGAAACTTCCCTGCAGGGTGACATTTTTCTGCACCAGCGGATCAATATTGAAACCGAGTGGCTGCGGGCCCCAGCCTACTTTGCTGATCCAGCCGGCGGGACGAACCAGATCCAGCGCGATTTTCAACGTGGCACTAGCCCCGGCTGCATCAATCACACCGTCGCATCCGAGTCCGTCGCGTTCCATGGCCCATTCCGTCGCATCACCGATGATCGCTTCGCAACCGTAGGAATCCCGGGCAATGGCGAGCCGGTGGGCATCCTGCTCGAGACCGACGAGAGCCACTTCCGCGCCGCAAAGCCTCGCCATAGCGGCACAAAGAATACCTATAGTTCCCGGCCCCAGCACAACGACACGATCACCGGGCTCGATACGGGCGTTTTTCACTACCGCATTGTAGGCTACGCAGCAGGGCTCGGTAAGGCAGGCCTGCTCAAAAGGCAATCCATCCGGAACCCGGTGAAGAATCCGCGCCGGGACTTTTACATATTTGCTCATCGCACCGTTCACTCCATAGCCGAACCCTTTCCGGGTCGAATCGAGATTATATAGTCCCTGCCGAGTCATCGGGTTATCTTTACTGATGATCGCCGCCGTTTCGGACACCACTCGATCACCCTCTTGCCACCCATCCACATCACTACCGGTCGCGATGATATGGCCGCCAAATTCATGCCCGAGCACTACCGGATAATTGACCGGCCAGGAATGGTCCGCCGTCCACTGGTGCAAATCGCTCCCGCACACGCCGACATTGGCGACTTCCAGCAGGATATCTTCCGCCCCAATTTCCGGCTTTTCCAGTTCCCGAATTTCCACCGAACCCTTTTCCGGCGCATAGTTAACTACAGCTGGTGATTTCATGATTTCCCTCCTTTGTGAATCGCGTCGCAGATCATCCGCAGAGAAGCTTCCAAATCCCCGTCGGCGGTTTTAAACGCATCTGCATCAATCGTCAACGGCGCGCCCAAAACTACCAACGGCGCTCCGTAGGCCGGACATGCGATTGCCTGCTCCAGACTCAGACCGCCCACCGCCTGGACCGGCACATCGACTGCGGCGACCACGTCACGAAGCTGATCCAGCGGACTCGGCATCGGGTTTCCGGCGGCGGCAATACCGCGCCGTTCATCGTAGCCGATATGGTGAATGACGAAATCGCAGCCGAGGTCTGCCAGCTCTTTGGCACCGGCGACCATATCGGGGCAACCGAGGTTGTCACCCATCACTTTGGCACCGAAATCCGCTCCGGCCTGGACTACGCATTTGATCGTTTCGGGATGAGCCCGCGCCATTACTACTACATGAGTTGCCCCGGCCTTCGCCATCATCTCCGCTTCCAGATAACCTCCATCCATCGTCTTCAAATCGGCGACAATCGGCGTGTCGGGGAAAGCCTCCCGCAGGGCTCTGACACCGTGGAGCCCCTCGGCCAGAATCAGCGGGGTGCCCGCCTCCAGCCAGTCGACCCCGGCCCGCATCGCGATGGCTGCTGTTTCCAGAGCTTCGTCAATATTGGTAAGATCCAGCGAGATCTGAACTGTCGGTTCCATAGCGGAACTTCGCGATTCTGCACGACATGCCAAACGAATTTTCGGCCTATATCCGCAGGGGGCCACTGATCCCGATTGAGCCCCCTAACGGACCTTTACCAGCCTCGAAATCTCATCAAAAACCCGACCCTGGCGCACGGCCAGAAAATCATAACCTCTTGCGCCGAGAATCTCATCCGAAGGCAGTTCTCTCAGCTGCACTTTCAGAAAACATCGAGGGATCGCGAGAATACTGTAGTCGTGATTTTTCAACAAACTATATACCGGTATATCACCGGCGCGGCACGATTCATCCAGGTTACACTCAAACAGAATCGCATCCGGATTCACGTCATCCAGTACGCGGAGACCACCTTCCAACACATCGAGTTCGAAGCCTTCAACATCGATTTTCATAAACCGAATGGAACGTATCCCTTCATCCGCGACAAAATCGGAGAGACTGTTCACCGATACTTTCATTGATTCGTGAATCGCCGATTCCGGGGGTGAAATTAACGACGCCGCTCCCGCATTGCCTTTGGGAACAAACAGCTCCCGGTCTTCCCTCGCCCTGCCCAGCGCAAACGGCTGCAGGCTGACATTCGTCAGGTTGTTCTTTTTGATCGTTTCTTTCAGGATCTCTACCAGTTCCCGGTTAGGTTCGAATGAGTAGACTTTTCCCTCCTGGCCAACGAGTCTCGACAGTCCTATTGTAAAAATCCCTATATTGGCACCTATATCGAGAACCGTATCCCCTTTCCTGACAATTCGATCACATACCCAGGTGATTTTCCGGTCAATATCCCCGGTATAGAAAGCCGAACGACCTACATAATCGTCAAGCCGTGCAGAAACCACTCCGCCGTTCACTTTTGTCCAAACACGATCCCCCGCCCCGCCCGACAAACTGTTCAACAGAGATGAGTTAGCGATTGTACTCCCCCCGGAGTACAGGGGATACAATCTGGTCAGGCTTGAAATCAGATCACGGAAATGGGAAATCATATGACAATTAAGTTTATCACACTATTTTATCAGGTAAAGTTAACTAATTTTCCCTACTATATATTTCCGTTTCAAGGAATAAACCTGAGGGCGTATGCCATACAAAGTACTAAATGTCATTGACCACTTAGGGCTGGGAGGCGCTCAAACGTTTCTTTCGGGCTTCCTCGGCGCCTGGAAAAATGATAACTACATAATGGATGTGGCCGCCCTGCACGGGCCGGGAGAATTTTCCGCTACAACCGAATCGGTATGTCGTCAACTGGTTCATCTGGCTCCGAAAAAGCGGGCTTTCGGTATTTTGGGTAATTTACAGAAACTGATTCAGCGGGAGAATTACGACATCGTCCACGGACATCTGATTCCGTCTATTTTTCTCTGCGAACAATTCCGTCGCTACCTGGGGATCAAAAAGCTTATTTCCCATGCCCACGCACCGTATGGGCGTTCTCCTATTTTGAGCTTTTCCGGGCTCACGGAACCATTTATCTATCGAAGTTCCAACTTGATCCTCGGATGCTCGAAAGATGTCCTCGAAAGCATCCCCCGGAGAGGGATCGAATCGCGAATCATCTACAACGGGATAGACACGGACAAGTTCCAACCATTCCGCCCCGATCAGAAAAAGAAGGAAAGGGAGAAACTTGGAATTCCGGCCGATTCTATCGTTCTTGGATATGCGGGAAGGTTGTCCCGTGAAAAGAACCCGCTTGTCCTGCTTGAGGCTCTAAATCGTATAAAACACAGCCAT